>NZ_JBXXZH010000231.1:0-15021 GCF_059640475.1 Calothrix sp. CBUCES-K 9914 | reverse complement strand
GGTGAATACTTGTTTTGCTAATTCACAGAAAAATTGTACTGTTTTTGAACTAGCAAATGTAATTACATCTACGGTTCCACTTTGTAGTGCCAATTCTGCTGAAGGGGGGATGCTCGAAGGACAGCATGACTGATACGCACTAACTTCGATGACTTCTGCACCCTTTGCACCCAATTCTTTAACCAAGACTTCACGTCCACCGCTTTCTACGCGCGGAAATAAAATCTTTTTATTTGTAAGTTCTTCTGGAAAATTTTCAATTAGCGAGTCAGCAACGAAATTTGGGGGAATATAATCCGCACGTAATCCATGTTGCGTCAAACATTGAGCGGTTTTTTCTCCGACAACAGCAATTTTTACACCTTGCAATGAACGTGCATCTCCACCTTGGGCGAATAATCTCTCAAAGAAATATTCTACTCCATTAGTGGAAGTCAAGATTAGCCAATCAAAGCTTGATATATTAACTATTGCATTATCTAACCCAGACCAAGAAGAAGGTTGACAAATTTCAAGTGCTGGCATTTCGATAACACTGGCGCCACAGTCAATCAGCATTTGGGCAAATTGACTTGATTGTCCTGCTGCACGTGTTACTAAAATAGTTTTGCCAGCAAGAGGAAGGGTGTGCTGTACTGGTGTAATGAGAGAGATATTGGTAGGCATAAGTGGGTGTGTGCTACTTGCCGCGAGCGTGAGAATCAGTCGGTCTTTATATTGTCTGCTTGGAGATAGTTCCTGAGTTCGACTACTTCACCAATTGTAATTACTGTCGGTGAAAGTGAAATATTAGCTGTGATTTCAAGGATTGTTTCGAGTGTTCCCGTCCAAATTTGCTGTTGGATTGTACCACAATAACGTATCACAGCAATAGGTGTTGCGCGCGATTTTCCATGCTTGATCAAACGATATATTACTTCCGGTAGATTTTTTCCTCCCATCAGCACAACTAATGTTTCAATTCTCGCCAATGCCTCCCAGTTAAGTGCATCTGGTTCATGCGCTGTAAAAACAGCAAAACTTCGACTCAGTACTGGGTCAGTTAATGGAATTCCTGCTAAGGTCGGCGCCGAAGTAGCTGAAGAAAGACCTGGTATAACTTCAAACTCGCAATTAGCTACTTTTAATGCTTCAATTTCAGAAGTACAACGTCCAAAGATAAATGGGTCGCCAGATTTTAGCCGCACAACTTGTTTATCCAACTGACAATATTTTACTAACAAATCGTTAATATCCGTTTGTGGTGTACTTGGCTTTCCTCCACGTTTACCAACATCTAGCTTTAAGCAATCATTAGGCACTAACTCTAATAGCTCCGCATCAACAAGCGCATCATAAATTAGTACCTGTGTACGCTGTAAAATTTTATAAGCTTTTACCGTTAGATATGCCACATCTCCTGGTCCGGCGCCGACAAGATAGACTTTTCCCATTTTGGATGAAAGGATTCTGGATTTTGGATTTTAGGTTATGAATTTAAGTTCAGTATATCTACTAGTGTGGTTCATAAAGTTTTAATTTATAACTTTGAAATGTGTTCCCATTGCCTCGGCTCAATAAAACTACTATCAAGTTTAGATTTATGGCAGTAAATCATAGCTTGGGTGCGTCGCTCAAACATATGTACTTGTGTCTTACCTAACCTATTGATTAAAACAAGTTATAAATTGTCTAAATTGTCTTGACTACGTAAATAACGTAAGCTCAAACTTTACAATCAAACTTGATATTGCTGACTTTCTAAGCGCGCTTGAATCAGGAACAATATTCAATTCAATAGCGAGTTAATACCTAAAGAGTATGTTAGCAAGACAAATCAACTTTTCCATACAGTACAAACGCTGCAAAGTTATAGTGAGAAATAATACTGATAAGAGCTACTTTGTTGCGTATTTTGAAAATAATCAAACTAAAACTGTTGAATATTGCTGGTGTCGTGCCAATCAAGTTTTAAGATTGGGAAGTGAAGTTGATGGATATCTATGTCCTACCGAACATCATGATTTACCTACTCTTATCGTTGGTGAGTGTAAATCAATAATACCTTCTATTAATCGTATTGCACTAATGGGTAAGTAAATTGACAATAGATGAATTTGTTCCCCCCTTCCACGCGGGGGCTAGGGGGAATCAAAATCTTACAAAGCACTAAAAAATCTGTACACCACCTGATTTATAAGCGGAAAGTGCGAGAAAATATTTAAAATTCTAAACGATGTTCTTCACCATCGTCTTCAAAGGTTTGCTCCCCGAAACCTACTACTTTAACAATGATTTTGCGCCTGACTGAGGGTATCCATTTTCCTTGTCTAGGGGTTATTTTTACAATGACTTGTTCTTCTTCAGTAGATACATTTATCTTTGTTGTTGAGAAGATATCTTCTTGATATTCAAAGCTGTTGCCATCATCTTCGTAAAGCGTGTATTCACTATTGCCTGGGAAGATTCGCAGTTGTAGTTCATTTAACGGATGTTCATCAACATACTGCATAACTGGTTGCATGGGAATAACTGCACCTGCGCGCGCGTATAATGGCATTCGCTCTAATGGTGCATGTGCCAAGATGTGGGTGGCGCCTTCTAATTTTTCTCCCGTCCACCAATCGTACCAAGTCCCTGAAGGTAAGTATACAGCGCGATGTTCTATTCCCGGTCGATATATTGGCGCCGCCATTAAGTTAGAACCTAATAATACTTGGTCATAAAGCGTGTAGGTTTTTATGTCGTCGGGATATTCATAAACTAAAGGTCGTAAAATAGGCGCCCCAGTTGTAGCTGCTTCCCAGAATAAGGTGTAAAAGAAAGGTAATAACTGATAGCGCAAATTAATATATTCGCGACAAATATCTTCTACCCTTTCACCAAATACCCACGGTTCATGACGCGCGGTACTCATGGCGGAATGTGCCCGCATTAATGGATACAACATTCCAATTTGCATCCAACGCGCAAACATTTCTGCCGTAGCATTACCCGCAAATCCACCAATATCACATCCAACAAATGCTACTCCCGAAAGCCCCATATTACAAAGCATCGGTAGCGACATTTCTAGATGTTCCCACTGTGACTGATTATCGCCCATCCACACACTAGAGTAACGCTGCACCCCCGCAAACCCTGAACGTGTCAATACAAACGAACGCTCGTTAGGGCGATGTTTAATTAAACCCTCTGCACAAGATGCAGCCATATTCAAACCATAAAGGTTGTGAACTTCTGCGTGAGTCGCGGTATTGTTTTCACCTTGTGGTGCATCTAGAGGAAACCATATATGAACACCACCATCACCGAATGGTCGGTCATTAATTGCTGGTTCGTTCATATCATTCCAAATACCAGCAATGCCTATATCAGTGAGAGATTTATGTAAGTCACTCCACCAATTTCTCACATCCGCACGCAGAAAGTCAGGAAATACAGATTTGTCAGGCCATACATAACCGTGAAATAATGTACCATTTGCTTGACGAACAAAGTAATCGTTTTTAATACCTTCATCAAAAACGTGGTAATTAGCTTCAGGTTCGTATTTTACTCCTGGGTCAATAATAGTTACAGCCTTAAAGCCATTTTCTTTTAAATCACTAATTAGTTTTTCTGGGTTAGCGAAGCGCGCGGGACTCCAAGTAAATACCCGAAAACCTCGCATGTAGTCAATATCAAGGTGAATAACATCACAAGGGATGCGACGAGTTCTAAATTCTTGTGCTAGTACACGTACTATTTCTTCAGACTCATAACTCCATCTACACTGGTGATAGCCAATTGACCATTTTGGCGGTAGCGGCATTCTTCCTGTAAGTTGGGTGTATGTATCGAGAATTTGCGATGGTTTGGGGCCATATATAATGTAATAGTCTAATTCCCCACCGCGCGTTTCCATTTTCCATACACCAGGTTGCTCGGCGCCGATATCAAACTGGCTCCAAAAAGTGGTATTAAAGAAAATACCATATGCAACATGTGGACGCAGCGCCATAAAAAATGGAATCGCATGGTACATTTCATCAGTGAGCGAACCATAATCTAAAGCGTCGGTAGTCCAGTTTGTTTTTACTTCGCTGCGTTTATCGAGTAACCCTGCACGCTCACCAAACCCGTAAAAATGTTCGTCAGCTTCAATACACTTCCATCCCGCAACGGCGCCAAGTCTCCAACCCATATTAGGGGTAGCATCTTGGGCAAATGGGCGCCCTTCTAAATCAAAGCAAGTAATTCTACTTGTTAATTTATCTATATATATATGTATAGATTCTGTTTTTATTTGGACTTCTGTATCTGTATCGTTAACATCAAATGAGAAGGGCGCCCATTCTTCATCAGAGCGTGTTACTGCCCAACTTGGACGCGATGTAAATTCACCATGTGGCGCCAAACGAACTCTAATTAAATTAGGCGCCAGTACCACGATAGAAAACTTAGATGAATCACAGTCAAAAATAATCGTCTTTCCATGTTGTTTCCAAGCTTTGACTTCATCAATTTTTGTCCAAGGTTGGTCTGTTGTAGGCAGTTTACCAAAATATTGCGGCATAAGAAGAGTGCTGAGTGCTGAGTGCTGAGTGTTGAGTGCTGAGTGCTGAGTGCTGAGTGCTGAGTGCTGAGTGTTGAGTGCTGAGTGTTGAGTGCTGAGTGTTGAGTGCTAAGTTTTATTTTCGGTTAATTGCTTTGTTCTTGATACCACAATTAAATTATCAAATTCGATACCTCTATAGATTGATCTCTTGTAGAACAGGCATCCCTGCCTGTTCATCCCAGGCAATAAATTTAACCATTTTTTTTATTTATCTAAGTAATAATCCTCAAACTATTCTTCTAGCCTTTTATTATACTGTTAGATAAATATCTAGCTAACCGCTGTATATAGGCACATTTCTGCATTCAACAGACATTAGTTAAAGTTGGCTGCTCACTTGTTGTGCTGTTGCAATTGTGTATCTTGAGCATCTGTATAAAAGGTAGTGAAACATATTTTTAAATGCTATTGTTACCCATCCAGAGTATTTTTTTGCGTATATATCAATAATCATCATTTCAATAACAGTGCATGAATTAGCACATGGTTTTGCCGCCATTTACCAAGGTGATGACACTCCGCGCGTTACAGGCCATATCACTCTTAACCCTGTAATTCATATGGGTTGGCATTCGATTGTTTTTTTATGTCTAGCAGGTATGGCATGGGGACAAATGCCTGTTACCCCTTCAAAGTTTCGCTCTAGATATGGAGATGTAATAGTTTCTGCTGCTGGACCTTTGTCTAATTTGGCTTTGGCTTTTTTATTTCTTTTCTTTCTGAAAATATCATTAACGCCATCTGCCTCATCTATGTTTAGCCAAAACTTTCTGTTAATGGCAGCTAGGATAAATATAATGCTTTTTTTATTTAATTTATTACCAATCCCGCCGTTAGATGGGTATAGCGTTTTTAAGGAATTATTTCCTGAACTTCGACAGTTAGAATATAACCAAATGGGGCTTTTCTTACTAATGGTAATATTCTTGGTTCCCGGATTTAGCGGGTTTTTAGGTACGATAGATGACCAGATAATTACCTTAATAATTTGATGTTTTTATAATAAACCGCAAAGGTCACAAAGGTCGCAAAGGAAGAGAGAGGGTTTTTATCTACCAGTTACTATGAACTTCAAAAAGAATATATCAATAGTGATTGCTGGCTTCTGCTTTATTTGGACTATGTATTTTTTATTGAGCCAGTTTAGAGAAATCAATTTTAATTCGATATTTGTACATTTCAGATTTGACAGTAATCTATCTGCTGTTTCAAGTTCTAGTGTGAGTTTATGCTTGATTAACCAGCGCTCTCATGCATTAAAGTTGGTTGATTTAATCTTAAAGGTTGCCGTTATTTCTTATCTTGGCGTAGGAACACTCAACTATTCGCCAAGATTTGAACGCTATCTCGAATTAGTACCGAAGAACTCACAATTTATTTATTTGATGATTATTACTGTAATATTTTTATTAATAATGGATAGTCTCTTTCCTACTTCCAGGCATAATTATAACTGTTGATCCCCCCAACCCCCCGCGTGGAAGGGGGCTAAGAATCTTGGTTTTTGTGAAAATAGAGAACTAAAAATCTTGTTCCCCCCTTCCACGCCTACCGTGTACACACATCTTTAAATAACCCCCTTTTTTCCCCTATGCAGTGTCCTTCGTGTCTTTGTGGTTTATTCTTTTAAGGAACCACAAAGGCACAAAGAACACGAAGAAAGAGAAGAAAAGTAACTTGGATAGACTTGTGTGTACACCGTAGCCTTCCACGCGGGGGCTAGGGGGGATCAAAATTGTGTACACTGTACCTTTATATATATTTTCATATGTATAACCTAAGCAGTGTAATTGTATTATTACTGAGTTTTACCGGATTGTTTTTAAGTGCTTGGATATTGATCCCCGCTCCCACAATGCCACTATTAATATTATCAGTCGGCGCCCGTGAAGTATGTCCGTGGTTGCTCATCGGTAATATTATTACGTTAATTACAGCATGGTTTTTGCTTCGTGACTCAAAAAGGCGCCGGAGTGCTTTAATTGCGAGTTTGTTAGGACTGTTCATTTGTGGATGGGAGCTTGCAAGCATTGCACCAGCACAAGCACAAATGGAAAGCGAGTTTCAACAACAATTAGGTAAAGATTATTTAAATAAAATTTCTGTTGAAGCAAAAGCCAATTTACGAAGTACTCCTTTTGCGTTCGCAGATTCATTCTTAGGTATTTCCCTTGGTAAAACTCGTCATCTAGAAGATGTAACTTTTACTACACCTGCTGGAATCGATTTAAGTATGGAAATCTATCAACCAGAGCGAAAAGGTATTTATCCAGCACTTGTAGTTATTTATGGTGGTGCATGGAGAGGTGGCAGTCCTAAATCTTATCTAGAATTTAACCAATATATAGCAGCGCGCGGATATACTGTGTTTGCTATTAGCTATCGCCATGCACCACGCTATCGTTTCCCTATACAGTTAGAAGATGTGCAAGCGAGTTTGAATTTTATTCGTCAAAACGCGGCAAAATATGAAGCTGATGCCGAGCGTATAGTATTATTCGGACGTTCAGCAGGCGCCCACCTAGCAATGTTAGCGGCATACAACAGTAATACATTACCAGTTCTTGGAGTCATTAGCTATTACGGCCCAGTAAATCTGACAGAAGGATATAATAACCCTCCACGTCCAGACCCAATTAATACGCGCGTCGTATTAACAGATTTTCTTGGAGGTGTACCGCAGAAGCTACCGAAACAGTATCAAGTGGCTTCACCTATAAATTATGTTAATAAGAAGGTGGTGCCGACTTTACTTATATATGGCAGTCAAGACCACATTGTGGAAGCTAAATATGGAAGGCAAATATATCAAGGTTTACGAAAAGAAGGTAATACGGCAGTTTTATTAGAAATTCCTTGGGCAGAACATGGATTTGATGCTGTTTTTAACGGAGTAAGCAACCAGTTGGCTTTATATTATACTGAAAGGTTTTTAGCTTGGGCTGTGAAAATTGGCAACGGATTATAAACTAATATTTTAAACTCGCCAAAATTAATGACAAGTGAGATAGGCGCCGACAACAGCAATCGCAATTTTATCAGTCATTTAAAATCCTTATGCCTAATAAACAAAATTCCGCTGACAATTATTTCTTAAAATTAGGAGGTAAACGACAGGAGATAATCAATAACTACTGATGTTCCCTCTACATCTTGAGGCGGATACATAATTTAAAGAATTTGTTCTACTGCTTTTAACGGGCAGGATGCCCGTTCCACTTCCACAAAGAGTGTTAATTAAAGTTGATTTAATTAATTATAGGTAAGATGATTTGTGATGCTGGATTAGTATGATTAATTACTGTTAGGGTAATGATTTCGGCATTTATTAACCTTTGTTTACTAATTTCTTCACCTGTTCCGGCGTTCATTGTGTAGGCAGGGAAGCAAGCTGCACTTATACTTAATCTTAACGCTTTACCTTCAGATATCCGCGCGCAAGTTGGCTGTAAGTTAATTTTTCTAACTTGAAGGTTAGTTCCATCTTGGCATTTTAAATAACCTTGCGTAATGTTATATACACGTCCATCTGGATAAACTTCAGAAAGTACTGCACACAAATCAAAACTGGGTTTATCGGCAACACAATATATTTCAACTATTACATCACCTATAATATTCAAATCCTCTGTCAAAGTTTCAGTTGTATAAGTCAAAACATCGGCACGACAATCTATGTACGACCTATCAAACATACCTGCTGGAATTCCTGCATGACCTCCTAATGATGGTACAGGGCGCCAGGGGTCATGAACAATAATATCATTTTGAATTTTGGATTTTGGATTTGTCTTTCCTGCGGAACACTGCGTGAACGACAATGAATGGATTAAAGTACCATCGTCTTCTTGAATGCTGGCGAGTTCGTTACTAGACAAAAAGTATGATTTACTCTGTGATGAAGGGAAGCTAGAGAAATTTTGCCAGATGTTACTCCCCATTTCAAATAACCAAACTGAAGGCAAGTTTAGTAAACCTGTATCTTCACCTTTTAAATATTGGTCGAACCATGCTATCTGCATTTTATCTACTGGACTAATCGCATTTACACCAAAGTCTACGGCGCCTACTTTTCGTCCCCAAGGAATATGTGCCCACGGTCCAATTAATAACTGCTGACGGTGTTGACTGCGCGCGACAATATCTTTATATAAATTTAACGTTCCACGTAAATAAGTATCAAACCATCCACCAATATGAAACATTGGTATATCAACATCTTGGAGATAAGTTTTGGGTGAAAGTTCTTGCCAGTAGGCATCTGATTCAAAGCGTGTTACCCAATCATGATAATAAGAATCTACGGCGTAAAATTTTAAAACTTCTGGATAATTAGGAATTGCATCGTGTAAAGGTAAGTTACGTGCGGCACTTGATAAGGCTTGGTAAGCACGTTCTACTTTTTCTAAACGTGACGTTTCTACAGCTAGTTGAAGTGCCCAAGCAAGATTAGTTTGTAAACAAAAGGCGCCGCCTTCATATGCCCAATCATTGTATAAATCATAACCAATCATTGCTGGACAAATTGCTTTGAGGGCAGACGGTTTTGTGGCTGCTGCATACAATTGCGTCATTCCTTGATAGGAAAACCCATACATACCAAGGTTCCCATTGCTACCTGGTAAATTAGCTGCCCAGTTGACAGAATCTTCACCGTCATTAATTTCATGGGCAAATAACTTAAACTTACCCTCAGAAGTACCCCGTCCTCTTACATCTTGAATAACTACAATGTAACCATGTGCTGCGTACCAACTGGGATGAGCGTAAACAACTGTCGATGCAATAGCACGTCCGTAAGGTTGACGCATTAGAAGTACAGGAAATTTACCATCTACATCTGGACGGTAAATATCAGCATCAAGACGAACTCCATCGCGCGTGTAGGTGCAAATTGTCTGCTTTGAACTAACAGGTAGCATAATACAGGGAGGGTGAGAAAAATACACACTCCCACTTTCCCACACTCCCTTTACCCCTTCCCAATTTGATTTTGCCCAATTTGATTTTGTAACTGTCTTAGTGTTTGATACATATCGGGTAGTCGCTTTAAAATTGCTGAGACTTTCAAAAAGTGTTTGTACGGCATTGCTGGATTACCACAAACTGTTTCACCAGCAGCTATATCACCGTGAATTCCGGCTTTTGCTGCTGCTACGGCGCCGTCACCAATTTTGACTTCGTTGGCAATTCCTGTTTGTCCTGCTAAAATTACGCGGTTGCCGATTTGTACACCACCAGCAATTCCTGTTTGTCCTGCTACCGCGCAGCCAAAACCAATTTTACAGCCGTGACCTATTTGTACTAAGTTGTCAATTATAGTACTCTTACCTATGCGGGTTTCACCGACGGCGGGACGGTCAATTGCTGAATTACAACCGACTTCGACGTTATCTTCTAAAATAGTACATCCTGATTGTTCCATTTTGAACCAGCCTGTTGCCGTCGGTACATACCCAAATCCCTCGGCGCCTATGACTACACCACTATGAATTACACAATTAGCACCAATTTGAGAACGTTCATGGATGGTGCAGTTCGCATGTAGTACTGTATTATTACCAATTGTGACATCAGGATATATAACGACGTTGGGATGAATACACACTTCGTCGGCTATTTCTACATTTGCCTGAATTACTACATGGGCAGCAATGTGGACATTACTGCCAATTTTTGCCGTCGGGTCAATTACCGCACTTGGGTGTATCGAGGCTTGTGGGCGCCAAGCTTGATAGAATAATTTTATTGTTTGGGCAAACATTAATCGCGGTTCGCGCGCGGCTATCCAAACTATCCCACGTGATAATGCCTCTGCTTGTAATGTTTCATCCTGCGGCAAAATTAAGGCACTCGCCTGAGTTTTACCTACCATTGCAGCAAATTTGGCACCTTCGATATAACTAATGTTACCGCTAATTGCCTCAGTTATCGCAGCAACCCCTCTAATTTCAGGATTATGGTCTTTGTTCGAGGTCAAACTGTTCGTAACGGCGCTATCACCGAGTTTTTCTATAATTTCGTTGAATTTCATAAGCTATGGATTTTTTATTCCTGGTTAAGACTTAATACTGGTAGTTTTGGCTATCTGCCGCACTGCAACAAGTTAGTTATATATATTAGTAATGAAATAACGTTTATTTCTAGACCATTATCTAACCAACTAGGTTCCAATAATGATCTGCATATAAGTACCACAGCACAAAATTTATAATAACTCAAGAAAAAATTAACATATGCCAGTTCATGTATATTGGGGTGAAGATGACTTTGCCTTGGAAAAAGCCGTTGTGGATTTGCGCGACAAAATCCTCGACCCACTGTGGACTAGTTTTAACTACACAGTCTTGACTCCAGAACAACCGGGAGCAATTATTGAAGGCCTCAACGAAGCAATGACACCACCTTTTGGTATGGGTAGTCGCTTGGTATGGCTCGTTAATACTACTATTTGCACACAGTGCCCTGATAATGTTTTGGCTGAAGTGGAGCGAACATTAGCTGTTATTCCTGAAACTTCCTATTTGTTGTTAACTTTTCCTAACAAACCTGATGAACGTTTGAAATCGACAAAATTACTGAAGCAATTTGCTACCTTCAAATCATTTGCACTTATTCCTTGGTGGGACGATAAAGCACTCGTAAGGGCTGTAGAAGAAGCGGCTCGTCATGTCGGAGTAAAAATTACAGCCAATGCAGCATCCCTGCTTGCTTCATCTGTAGGTAACGATACACGACTCTTATATAATGAATTAGAGAAAATACGGCTTTATTCTCTAGGTAGCAACAAACCACAAGATGAAGATGTTGTGTTGTCTTTAGTTAGAAATACAACTCAAAATAGCCTGCAACTAGCTGCATCAATTAGAACAGGAGACACAGCAAAAGCTTTGACTTTAGTTAGTGAAATGCTTGCTGCTTCTGAACCTAGTTTGAAGATTGTGGCTACACTAATCGGTCAATTCCGTACCTGGTTATGGGTCAAAATGATGCTCTCTAGCGGTGAACGAAATCAACAAGACATTGCTAAAGCGTGTGAAGTTGGTAATCCAAAGCGGATTTATATTTTACAACAAGAAGTAAAATCACTTTCGCTGCCTCGACTAATTTCTACTTTACCGTTACTTCTTGAACTAGAAGTCAGTTTAAAACAAGGCGCCGCAGAGTTACCGACACTCCAGACTAAAGTCATTGAACTTTGTCGAGTGTGTCAAGTTACTTAAACAAATTGATTGACTTTATTTTTATATAGGTATCTGTGGAACTTCTGGTTCATAAAATTATTCATTGTGATTAACACATACGTACTGTAGTTTTTTTCTTACATAATCATGTTGAAATTACACTATCCCTTATTGAAACCGCAACGCACTCGAATCCTATGTCAGTCTTTAGTTATAAGTAGCTTTACTGCAGCAGCTCTCTTTTTTGGTACATTTATATCTGGTTCTAAAGCATACGCTCAAAACCCACCTATCACCGCTACAGAAATAGTTAATTACGCAAAATCTGTCTTAGCAATGGAAAAACCCAGACGGGAAGCACTTGATGGAATAACGAAAATTGTTGGAGGTAAAGTTCCCCAAATTGTTTGTAACGACCCTAATAGTTTTAATGCGCTTCCAGGGAATGCAAAAAATATTGCAATTGATTATTGTAATCGCTCGCAAAAAATTGTTGAGGAGAATGGTTTAAGTATTGACCGCTTTAATGAGATGACGATGCAGCTACAAAAAAATGAAGGTTTACAGAAACAAATTTATAACCAGTTAATTATTGAGCAAAAGAAAAATGGTTCCGACTAGTACAACAAATCAAAAGGTAAAAGAAATAAAGTTTATTTTACAGGCTTTATGGCTGTTCTTAATAGTAGCTTTATTTCTGCTAACCTATTGTACTAGTATATTAAATGTTCATTGAAATCAAATATTTATTCATATCTTGTTATTAAGATATGGAAAAAATCTTAGTAATAATCTACCCATCTTTATTACCAGGGTATTGTTTCGATACGTTTCTATACCTATTTGCCTTCTGACTTCGATGGCGCCATTTATCAGGCGCCTATCTACATATCTATATATTATGTTTTCTGATTGTCTGACTTGAAGCGACCCGAAAAGAATTCACGCTTTTGTAAATGCTTTGTATTACGTCCGGTTACACGTTCGCGCCACATCCGGAAGCTTGAAGCTTTCATCTCACGACGCATCAGCTCAATCACTTGCTTTTCCTTTAAACCAAATTGTACCTCTATCGCTTCAAAAGGGGTTCTGTCTTCCCATGCCATTTCAACTACACGGTCTACAGTTTCACTATCTAGTTCGGGTATAATCATGTGTCAAAAGTGATAAATTAGTTAATTTATGTAACGCTTTACCTCAATTGTAGCAAATTTGTGGATAGGCGCCTCTCTCTATCGTCTCTGTGACGGGCGTAGTAAAAAGCATAGTTATAGTACTATTTTACCATATAGACGCGATTCGTAGAGACGCGATTAATCGCGTCTCTACACAGAGGGAGGAGATAAGACAATTATCCGAAAAGTAAATTTGCAGTGCTGTATTGATAATTATACGTAGGTAGACTTAATAACCTAGATTGATTGAAATTAAATCAATCTTGCACAATATTACTTTTATAAATGGGATAAATTGAGATGATAGCCATAACTGAGAAAAGCGTTAAAGAATATACAATTAAACAGCAAAAGCCTACCAAAACTGCTTTGGACAACAGTTTTTGGCAAACTATTTTAGACGGGTTACAAGATAGTATTTTACTTTTTACCGAGTTTGGAGAGCTAATTCATGCAAATTCAAATGCGTATAGCATTTATCACAAAATATCACAGAATAGTGAAAACGCTAAATCACTTCTATCTTTGATACAAAATTTATCTCAATCTTTGATTGAATATAACTTATACTCTGAAAATAATGTAATCGTTTCAGATGAAATAGTACTAAATAATTTTGAAGTGTTCCGTGTGCGAGTGCGGTGCTTAAACTTAAATAACAGTAATGGACGATATTTACTGGTAACTATTGAGAATCGCTACGAGTCTATCAAAAATGTTGCTCTCGCTGAAGCTAAAAAATACGAGCTAACGCAGCGAGAAGCTGAAATTTGGTGTCTCTACCGTGCAAACTCAAGTTACAAGCAAATTGCCGAGCATCTTTACATAAGTTTAAATACGGTCAAGAAGCACATGAAGAATATTCATGCTAAACGACAAGCATCTGACTTTTGAGGTATGCTTTCAAAAATTCTTTCCAAAACTTCTTTTCAAAACTTAAAAAATATATGAGTAAATGCGCTCCTTGACCTACGGACGAAAAACAAAAATAATTAACTCTCTACAACGTCTCAAACTCAATATAAATAAGGGTTATTGCATTTATAGCGAGAGTATGCAACAAATTGTAAAGGTAAAGAAAAATAACTTCTTTAACTATTCATCTAAGGTAGTGTTAATCTAACAATAGAAGCTAAAAAAAGAAGCTTCCCTGACAGATAAAGGCGCGATTCGGTTAGGAGTTGAAAGAGGTAAAAACGCTGTTGAATACACATCTGTCTCGTCTGAACAACAACACCCACTTTGATAGGTGATATTTCCTCAATATAGCAAAACAGGGGGCGCTGTTGCTGGCTTCCAATCACGCAAGCGTTCAAGCAGTGATTTATTCAGCACATCCCTGGCTAGAAGAAGCGTAGTAGAGGAAAGATTACATCAGGTCAATGCTGGGTGTTGTTGTTTTAGTAGAAATTGGCTTTCTTTGTTAATATCTTATAATAATAAAAACAACAATTTTGGGTAGAAACCCGGTTTCTTATGTCGATTATTGCTCTTCGGGCGTGGTATCAGCAAGATTATGAGCCAATTTCAGAGTTGGAAAGACGCGCGCCAGATATTCGCCTGAGCAAAAAGAGCTTGTTAAAATCTGGGTTACGCGCTGATTTTTTAGACGATATAGAGGATGTCAGAAAGTCAACCTGGTTTGGTCGCTATCTCCAAGGTGAGAATATTGAGTTTTATATCGAAGGTAGCGGTGGTTATGCAGTTGCGAACATAGATTTAATCAGTCACGAGATTTATTTTACCAAGCAAGCGCTACTGTCACAGTTGGAGCCAGTCATTTTTTTGTGTCATCAAACCGAGTACCCAACTGCAAGTGAAGCTTTACGCGAGTCTTTGCAACAAAGTTTGGAAAAATTAAATAAAACGTCCCGCGTTCCTTTGACTTTAGCAGAGTCTTACCGCTCCAAAGATGCTCCTATACGTATTAATCGCACTATGATGCGAAAAATTCGCAAAAGTTTACTATTTATTGCCGATATTACTCCTATTGCTCGCTTTGATGGTGAGGCGCCCGTCTTAATTCCTAGCCCCAATGTTAGCGTGGAAATTGGTTATGCAATAACTTCAAAGCGAACTGAGC
>NZ_JBXXZH010000230.1:0-15103 GCF_059640475.1 Calothrix sp. CBUCES-K 9914 | reverse complement strand
AATTGATAAAATTTTGACGCAGCAATCCGCGTACATTCTCAATTAAAAAGGCTTTGGGACGTAATTCGCGTACTGCCCGAAAAAACTGGGGAAACATATCTCGTTCATCAAGATAGGCGCCGTGTCTGCCACCAATTGAAAAAGGTTGGCAAGGTGGGCCACCAGCTAATAAGTCTATTTCCTCACTAATAGTAGAGGTATCAAAATCCGCCACGTCCATTTGATGAAGGCGCCAGTTACTAACAACATTATTAGAGCGCTGTTGATTTTCACGGATGGTGTGACAGCTATGTTTATCGCGCTCCACAAGTGCTAAGTGATGGAAACCAGCTTTCGCCGTTCCCATCGCCAAACCCCCGGCGCCTGTAAATAACTCTACTGATTTCACGTTTTTGATGTTATGGACTGTACCAAATATTTCTAATTAGACTATTAAAAATTTCCGTGCTTTGTGAGTATATCAACTTTGACCATGATGAACGCACCCTATAAAACGAAATTTTTACACGGTAATTAACAATCAGTGGGTAAGGCACACAAAAATATAAAATTTTATGAATGTTAATTGGTTGATGGTGCCTCTTCATCTGAATCATCCGATGCTTTGGTGGCTTTGGTAGCGAGAGTTTTGCGAATATTATCTAGCTCGTCCGCCGGAACCCATTTGCTGGTAGGAGTAACTCGATACTCGTCTGTGCGCCCTTTACGCTTAGTTTGTGTCAAAAGATTAGCCTTGATTTTGGCATTAGGCGTAATTTCAATTCCACTTTTGGTAAGTGGTAGTGTTTGGGTAGCTCCCATCCTCGCTGTGGGAGCTACAATTGTTGCTGTTCTTTCCTGCATATAGATTTAAGAGAGCAACTACCCGACTATGCTTGGGTGGTTGCGTCCATATGGCGCCGCAAGCTTAAAATGTAGTCAGTATATGATTTATTCTAATTTTAATAATATTAAACACTGTTGATATACAATCGAATTATAACTTTCTATTGGATTGGGTGATTTTAAGTTTTGTCAGATTAGTTATTATTTATGACGTTAAAGACAAACATTTATTCAGTATTTATTACATCAATTTTATATGAAATAACGCTGTTAATGATATTATTTTATTATTGTAATGGCGCGTTGTTTTTGTAATGATTCCGGATTTTGATGAAAATGGTAATCTACCACCAGGGGTACATTTCTGTACATGGGATGAGTTTAAAGAGAGATTCGGTTATAATCCACGTCGTCGAACATTGATACGTGGAATAGAAACCGTACTAACTCAATTGTTTGAAGCTGGCTGTCGAACAGCGTACTTAAACGGAAGTTTTGTTACAATTGAATCAAAGCCCAAGGATTTTGATATGTGTTGGGACAGAGATGATACTGTTGATATTGAGTATTTGAGGAAGAATGCACCACAAATATTAAATTTTTTTAACAGTGATGCTCAAAAAGCTAAGTATGGGGGTGAAATATATCCATCTGACCAACTTGTAGATGAGTCTATAATGTCAATTGACTTTTTCCAGCGGGATAGAGAACAGAATCGTAAAGGTATTATTGCTATAAATTTATTGGAGTGGGACGTATGATTAAGGATGAACATCAATATCAAGTAACTAAATCTTGGGTTAAGAAGTTTCAGGAAGGGATTGTTAGCTTACATCAAAATGAGAGTAAAAAACAAAAAGACCCTGAAGGGTGGCAGTTAATAATTGATTCTTACTTTGCCCAAATTAGAAATTTATTAGATGAAATTGTAGAGTATGAAAATTTAATTAGCCACAATCCAGATACTCCTTTAGTTTTATCGACTAGTAACGTGCGTCTGGATGATATTGGTGATATTTTAATTAAGACGAGAATTGCTAAGAAGATTACAGAGAAGGAGCTAGCAATACTTACGAATTTTACTGAGGACAAAATTAAGGAGTATGAGAAGAGGAATTATAAAAATGCTAGCTTTGATACAGTAATAGAAGTGGCGGATGTTTTGGGTGTTAGGTTACAGCATTGTACTGTTGTGTCAGAAATTAACGATTTGATGAGTGAGGAAATAATGAAGGTGAGACAAGCACAACATGTTGATAATTCAACGATTAAGGCATCTTAGTTAATGAGTGTGACTTATGTAAACGGCGCCATAACAAAACCATATATGACGCGCGCGCGTGCGTTGTTTATTCGGTTGCTCGAACTTTATGGTATTCCAGGTTACGAGTTGACTTTTCTAGAAATTCAAAAACTTGCTTACTTTTTACAAGAAGCTGGGGAACCATTAAGACTGCCTTATGTAAAACACATATATGGTCCCTATGCTCATAACCTTAACCATGTTTTGAGAGATATGGAAGGACATTATATTTGTGGTTATGGAGATGGGACAACTAAAGCCCCCCGTGCAGAAATTTATGTATTGCCAGAAGCAAGAGTTGCAGCACAAGCTTTTTTGGATAACGAACCCCAAGCGCAACAACGGTTAGAGCGAGTAGGTAATTTAATATTTGGCTATGAAACACCTTATGGGATGGAATTACTTGCAACAGTTCATTGGGTAGCAACGAAAGAAACTAATCCTGCTGTTGATAGTACACAAGCTATTTCTCTTGTACATGAATGGAGTGAACGAAAACGTAAATTATTGGCGCCTCAACATATTCGTAAGGCTTGGCAGCGTTTACATGAGCAGAATTGGTTAACTCCTGCATGTATAAAGTAAGTGTTATTTTTTACATTAAAATAATCACAGGTAGGAGAATATTAAAGCTTATAGAAAAAATTGAGTAGGAATTTATGTCCGAGGATAGCTATCAACAGTTGCAAGTTCTTGACGAGCGTATCGAATTACGAGTCAAAGCGATTCGTAATGAAAATGATTGGTGGTTGTGCAAGCGGGGTTGTGACCATTGTTGTCGCCACCTAGCAAGTCCTCCTGAGCTAAGTCATCTTGAGTGGATGCGTATTGATGAAGCTGTTGCCGCACTTGATATATCGGTACGCTCGGAGATAAAGAAAAAAATTAATTTACTTTTGATGCAGATAGCGTCCAATAATATGCCCACACATATTGTTTGTCCGTATCTTGACGAGGACTCCGGTTCTTGTCTTATCTACGATGCACGACCAATTATTTGCCGCATATACGGTTATTTTGTTGCTCGTGATGGTGATTTTTACTGCAAGTTTATTGAAACTGAAGTATCATCGCGCGGCGATAGTAATGTTGTTTGGGGTAATGCAGAGGCAGTATACAATACACTCAATCAAATAAGTGGAGAACCAATTCCTTTTGAGGTACATTATTCTCAAGCAACCTCCTTACCTTGTATTGAAGGATGTTAGGGGTTAGGTTTACCGTACTCAATTTTTTCGTATTTCTACTACTTATAAATATCTCATTAATAATGGTCGGTTTTCATAAATATAAAAGTGATATAAACCGTATTTCCAACTATTTCAGCCTTGATTACTATAAGGACATACGAAACAATAAACCGAACTAATTAATCAAACAAGAGCTAAAAGGAGCATATAAAATGTTAGCACGTTATAACCCTTGGCACGAAATGAATGCAATTACTCGCCAATTAGATTCATTGTTTGAAGAACTCCAGGCGCCTGCATTTAGAACACCTGCTGCTGAACTGCACGAAACAGACGAAGCTGTGTACCTTAAACTGGAACTACCTGGTGTTGAAGCCAAAGACGTAGATATTGAAGTTACCGAAAACGCAGTTAAGATAGTAGCTGAACGTAAAACAGAAACTAAAACTGAAGATAACGGTAGAACCAGAAGCGAATTTTATTACGGCAAGTTGCAACGTGTAATTCCACTACGCGCGCGCATCCAAAATACAGCCGTAACAGCAGAATACAAAGACGGTATTTTAAATTTGACACTACCTAAGAGTGAAGCGGAAAAAAATAAGGTAGTCAAAGTTAACCTTGGCGAAATCTCCGCATAATCATCCATTGCAATTGGTTGAAAAGGTAATAAAAATATAGCGCCTCCAATATATTAGGAGGCGCTTTTTATTACAAATTCTATGCTTGTTAAATTGATATTAACCGTTGGCGCCTGCTATCTATATATATAAAGTGAAAATTTAGCAGAAAACTGTACTAATCTTGCTTAACTCAAACCAAGTGCGGTCGCCAACTACACCATCAACAGGCAAACCAGTATTTTTTTGTAACTGTCTTACAGCTTTTTCTAAACGGTTGCCAAACTCACCATCAACGGCGCCAACTTCATAACCACCAGCTAATAGTCTTTGTTGAACCTGTTTAACTAAGTCTCCTTTGCTGCCCTTTTTTAGAACAGGCATATCAACTGGGGCGCCTTTGAACAAAGAACGCCATGTTTTATCACCAACGATACCGTCTTGTAATAAGAACATCCGTGCTTGGAATAATTTAACTGCAGCTGTGGTTTTAGCGCCAAAGTTACCATCAATTACTTCTTCTCCTGGGAATACGCAGGCGCCGGAACTACCAATTGTTACGTATGCACCATATTTTAATAGTAGTTTTTGTAACTCTTTAACTGCATCACCCTTAGAACCTTCTTTGAGTACAGGCTTTTGAAGTTGAGCGGTGGTGTTAAATGTAGATGTCATAATCGTTTTTCCTGTGTGTGAATTGTTTGTATACTTAATTCATCACGGCGCCGAATAGGAATTACGAACTTTGCTTGGTACACAAAAGGGTACTATTTTTTGGGTTATAGGCGCCTTTATAAGGAACTAAATGTAAGCTACTGTGGGAGTGCGAAAAAGGTCATAAGTGGGAAGCTATACCTGAGAGTATTATTCGTGTTGGTACTTGGTGTCCAACATGTGCAAGGCGTAAAAGCTAGAATCGAAGAGTGATTTATATACTATAAAATAATTTTTAAAAGCTAAATTTGCTAAAAGCTAACTTTAATACTCTATCTTGGTCATTTAAAAGCTAATTATGCAAAAAGCTAATTTATAAATAGACTAAAACCAAAAGCTAATTACATAAAAAGCTAAATTTGCCAAAAGCTAACTTTGACACCTTAATTTAGTCTTGTAAAAGCTAACTGTATAAAAAGCTAATTTTAATAAAAGCTAACTTAAAGGCTCCATTTAGACAGTCAAAAAGCTAATTCTCCAAAAAGCTAAATTTGCTACAACTTATATATAACAAAACTTACAGCATTATCTTAAAAAATAGAAGGCGCCATCAACCCCATCCAAAAAGTTAATTAGCAACGGATGATAAACAGATGTAACGGATAAACCATACTAGAACATAAGACCTAATTTAAAACCCGTAACTCATCCGCTACATCTGTTCTATCCGTTGCCAACTCTATCCATTTAGCTAAAAAGCCAAAAAGCTAAATTTAGCCAAAGCTAACTAAATAAAATTAGCCATTGACAAAATTACCAAAAGCCTCTAACTTAAAAAGCTACATTGATAAATGTATATATGTTGACAATCACTATCACCAGCTTAAGTGGGGGACAAGGGAAAACTACGAGTGCATTATTTCTTGGTCGGTTACTATCGCGCGCTGGTTTACCAACCTTAATGCTTGACTCTGACCCCCAACATAACCTGACAACTTATTTAGGATTCGAGTTAGAACCCAACCAGCCAACTTTGCTGGAGTTTGTCAAAAAAACAGTACCACCAGAAGACAGCATTTACCCCACTGCTTACAACGACAATTTATTTCTCATCCCCGCTGACGACCAACTCGACACAGTACAAGATTATCTATCTAACAGTGGAGTCGGCGCCACTTTACTCAAACGCAGATTAGAAGCAGTTAGTAGCATCTTCAAAGTTTGCATTATCGATGCTCCACCACAAAGGTCACAAATCTGTTTAACTGTTATCGGCGCCGCAGATTTTTTGCTTATCCCCGCAGAAGCATCAGTAAAAGGTTATGGTTCCTTGGTGCGTACCCTCGACTTACTCAATGGTTTACGCGATGTGGGGGCAACAGGCGCCGACGTTTTAGGAATTTTACCATTTCGTGACCGTTGGTTTGGTAACACCCAAGCACACGAAAGTCGAGCAGCAGTAGAAGGAATGCGTGATGAAGCTGGCGCCGATTTAGTATTGCCATCCATTAGAGAATCCGAAAGGTACAAACAAGCCATCAACAAACGTACAACTCTTAGCGAACTAGGATATAACGACCTAGAATATCCCTTTGAAATCTTAATCCAGAAAATCCGCGCGCACATTGGGAGCAATTAAACAATGTCAGATAACATACTCAACCAACTTCGCAACAAACGCAATCGCGCAACCGTTCCCGAAAGAGTAGATGTACTCGTTCCCAAATCAACCGAACCGCAAGTCCAACAACCTTCACCTGTTACCGAAGAAGTAGCGAACACCTCAAACAATAATATAGATACCCTTGCATCCCTCAAAGCTGAACTTGAACAATATCCAGAAACACGGCGCCATTCGGCTATTGTGTTAGAAAAAGACCTTGACTCTCAACTAACGCAATTTTGTAAAGACAAAGGAATCACAGTAGAAACATTTCTAGAAGCAGCTTGGACGGTTGTAAATGCAGATGAGGCACTTGTAGAAAAAATTACTACAGAGGCAAAACGAAGATACGACCAACGCAAGCGAGTAGGTCAAATTAAACGGTTAATAACAATGTTAGGTAATTCTTATTAATGTTACGAATAAACAGGTGCCGGAGATTTTTTGCTTAAAGGAACGGTGCCTTATATTTATTAATAAGTTCAAGTGCATTGCAAAAGCTATTGAGGCTTCTTAGCAAAGCATTGTAGTAAGAGTAAGCATCATCCTGTTCGTTTTGAAGACGAGCGTACAACGTTAGTTCAGGCTCTTTTACTAAACGCTCTCTAGGAAAATCTAAGCCTGCTTCGGTTAAGCGCGTTGCTGCAATTGCAATTAATAACGCTCCAACTGTATCTGTCTTGCCATTATAAAGGTCATCTATTCCTGGTAAGATAAACTCTGCTCCTGGTAACTCCTCTAAATTCATAATTGACCCTCCTCTAGTTCACCTTTGTTTTGCTCTATAAATTTCTCAACCCTGCTTCTAAACACATCAGAGTCGAGAGAAGGAAACCTGACTAATTCGGGTGCAATAGCTTCAAAGCAATCACGTAACTCTTCTAAAGAAAATAATCTCTGCTCGTACATAGCTTGAACATCGTTTCTGTCACGCTCATAACCTCTGGACAGTTTAGAAAGTGCTTGGGCTGTAAAGTCGTAATGATAAAATGATATTTTACCCAATACTGCTCGGTTAAGGACATAGCGTAGCCTGAAACCCTTATAATATCGTTGTTTATCATGCGAAAAAAAGCTTAACCGAGCAGTATTGATATTTTACCTTGTTTACCAATAAAAACACTTCTGTCGCGCCAACCGGGAAGAGGAGGTAAAAAATCCTGTGGGGAAGCCAGTTCTATATTAATATTCAATTCTTGTTTAAGTTTAGCAATTGCTTGAAAAATACCTGGGGGTTCAGGGTCTAAACGAATATCAACATCAACCGTGGAACTACGCCATCCAATCAGTAAGGCACTGGCGCCCCCTGTAAAATAGATGCAACCTGAACCCTTTGCTTCCCTACCCAAAGCCTGCATAAGTCTTTCTATCTTCTCTTGGTCAACGTTTGGACGCATATTTTTTGCCGTGTTCCAGCGACTTTTTATACTGCTAGACAAAGATTGATATTGTTATATTAGTTGTTGATATCTTTTAAACTTATAGCATGTTTAGCTCCTAGCCGTAACTAGTATGAATTGGTTACACGGCGCCTCCATCAAACAGCGAACCAAGCAGTAATTGCATCAAATACACATCGGCGCCACGTTAAATTGTTTGAGTCAGTACTATGTCAAATAAATCTCGGTGGCTTGTATATCTCTCAGATTTAAAGCTCGAAGCTCACGAACAGTGGGTTGATAATGGATGTGTTGATAATGGACGTTTAATAGTTCAAGAGCGTAACTTATCGGGAGCTAGCATTCCAGGCGCCAATTTAATTAAAGCACAATTTGTTAAGTGTAATTTGAGCGGCGCCAATTTTCGAGGTAGTGATTTAAACTGATTTAATCTTTCCCGCATTTATGCAACGCCCGATATTTTTATATATTACAAGAACTCAGGTTGCATATAACATTTTGTAATTTACGGCTTCGGGGCATTAGTACTTGCTCATATGCGCTACACTGGGCATTGTTACAATAAGCTTGCGCTCCATTGTTATGTATCGTTGGTTCAACATCTCAGGTCCATGTAACAGGGACGACCACTACATGTTGTCACCTACCGTTCGATTGCCTTCTCTTGAGCGCTTGATTAGGCAACGTAGTTATTTTGTAATCCACGCACCACGTCAAACGGGTAAAACTACAGCAATACTAGCGTTAGCTGAACAAATAACCAGCATGGGAGAGTACTGTGCTGTTACTTTATCAGCAGAAGTGGGAAACGCTTTTAAAGATGATATTGGAGGCGCCGAGTCTGCAATTTTGGCGACATGGCGTGATAAAATAATAGACCGATTACCATCCGACTTGCAACCCCCTGATTGGATTTCTGGACCACCCGGACAGAGAATTCGAGCTAATCTCAGACTCTGGGCACAAAGTTGTCCACGACCGTTAGTATTATTTATTGATGAAATAGATTCCCTAGAAAACCAAGTATTAATATCTGTTTTGCGGCAGTTGCGTGATAGCTATTCTGAACGTCCTAAAAACTTTCCTTCATCTGTAGGGTTAGTCGGTATGCGTGATGTACGAGATTATAAAGTCGCTTCTGGTGGTAAAGAGAGGTTAAATACAGCAAGTCCCTTCAATATTAAAGACCGCTCATTAACAATGAGATATTTTAATGCCGCCGAAGTTGTAGAATTATATCAAGAGCATACTTTAGATACAGGACAGGTTTTTACGGCTTCAGCAGCCCAAATGGCTTATGATTTAACTCAAGGACAGCCCTGGTTAATCAACGCTTTAGCAAAAGAAATTGTAGAACAATTAGTTACTGATACAAAAGTAACAATTACAGTAGAACATATTAATCAAGCTAAAGAAATATTAATTTCCCGTAAAGACACTCACCTTGATTCTCTTGCGGATAGACTTACTGAAACAAGAATCAAAGCAATAATCGAACCAATGTTAGCGGGAGATACATTAGGTAATACACCAGACGATGACCGACAATATTTAGTAGATTTAGGTTTATTACGTCGAGAACCAAATGGTGGACTAGTAATAGCTAACCCTATTTATCGAGAAATTATTCCTCGTGTTTTAACTCAAGGCGCCTCTGACAGTTTACCTACTATTACTCCTACCTGGTTAGATAAAGATGGCGAATTAGACCTTGATGCTTTAAAAGAAGCATTTATAGATTTTTGGCGCCAACACGGGGAACCACTACTTCGCACCACATCATACCAAGAAATAGCACCCCATATAGTACTAATGTCATTCTTACATCGCGTCGTCAATGGGGGAGGAACATTAGAGCGGGAATATGCAATAGGAAACGGTCGTATGGACTTATGCCTAAAATATAAAAAAGTCACATTAGGAATAGAAGTAAAAACTTGGGCAGATAAAGTAAAAGACCCAGAAGAAAAAGGCTTAGACCAACTAGAAACATACTTAGCACGAATAAAAGCAGATTACGGATGGTTATGCATATTCGACAGACGTAAAAACGCACCAGCATTAATTGACCGTTTACAAACCAAAAACGCCACAACTTTAAAAGGACGTAACGTAACAATCATACGCGCGTAGGGGAGCCAGCCTCGTGCGGAGGTTCCCTCCGTTGAGGATTTTGTCATCAAAAAAATAATCAATTTGAAAAAGCTAATAATTATTATGCAATAGCTCAAACATATGATAATTTGTCAAGAGGTAGAAGAGCTTATCAACACCAACCAAATCGGGTAGGCGCCCTCTAAAATATAATAAACTAGTTTAACTCGCGTTATCCTCAAAGAGGCACTGCATACGAATCATTCTAAAACAGGGCGGAGTTTGGCTAACTCTTGCTCTACCCAAGAACCGTTAAAAACAGACTCGTAAATGCGGTTATATATTTTTAACTTACCATCTCGCCTAACTACCAACCCTGTTAACCGCAGTTCCATTTGTTCAGCAGTATTATCTCCTGCTATTCCAGAGACTTCTTGAGAATCAAACTCATTTTTAATTAGAGAAGATGAAAGAGTCAGTTGCTGATACAATCCTAATAGCCTGCCCGCACGCTGTTCGCTGCGAAGAATTCTGTCACGTATTGTTTTCAAGTGTTCTGGTTTATCTTGATCTTCCCAATTATCAATAATGTGGGTTTTGATGATTTCTGAAACCCATTGTTTATCTTGAGACGCAACATGTCTCGCCTCTACATTACTTGCTAAAATTTTTAATACTTTCTGGGTTAAAAAAGGCTGTCCTCCTGTCCAATATAATACGGATTGTAACACTTCTTGGGAATTATCCATTAAACCCTGTACCAATGGTGCTGCTTCGTGCAATTGAAAACCATCTAGCTGAATTGCTGTTCCTAAATTAAATGGTGTGCGATTTTTATCACTTATTAAATCAGAAGGAGCGGCTACTCCCAATAAGGCAAAAGTCAATCGTTTATACTCTACCTTATCAGCCCTTTGGTTATAACACGACCGAATCACTGCAAAAAAATCATCTTTAAAATTTAAGCCAAGAAGACTATCAATTTCATCAAAAAAAATGACAATTTGATTATTAATTTTAACTAATAAAATTGTTTCAATAAACTTACTCAATTTCTGTACAGGGGACAGCAAACTATTCTCTGACCACCAAGTCTCTAAATCAAAATCTCCGTAAAGCTTAAAAGTACTTACCAAAGTATCAATTACCCCAGCATACCATTGTTCTGGAGTAATATCCGCAGTTCCAATTACCGTAATATCAAGTGCCGCACAAGCAAAACCTTCCCAAACTAACCGCTGCATCACTTGTACCCGCAAACTCGACTTGCCCATTTGTCGAGAATTAAGCACATAGCAAAAATCACCCGCTTTTAATCCTTCATACAAATCTTGGTCAGCTTGACGAGTGACATAAGTAAGAGCATCGGCAGGAAGACTTCCACCAACTTGATATTTTGTCATACCACCTCCAAACGGGCGCCAAAATACTTCTTATATAAATCACACTTTGGCGCCACTGAGTTTCCCCGTAATTTAACCAGCCCCATACTCAGTAGTTTAAAAGTCGCGGTGTTTCCCACATCCACTCCTTGAGAGGATGCAAGCACCCGTTTAAATGCTGCTAACAACTTTTCATCTTCGTGTAAATTGAGAAGATGGCGCCGTAAATGCTCGCTGTAGGGACCTTCCTCAGTTGGGGCAATCTCCCAGAGTCTTTCTAGGGTAATTCTACCACGGGCAATTTGATACAACGCAACCCTTAGCAAATATGGATGCCCATCGACTAGATTTATCAACTGTTCGGTCTGGTCATCAGCCCAACTCAATCCATGTTGCTGTATTAAATTTTCCACTTGTGCCCGGTTCAAATTTTGTAACTCAATCGGTAATCCCACATTAAAAGGTGACTGATTGATATTTAGGGGTATGTAAACCTCCTTGGAATGCACAATCACCAACGCGAGCTTTTTCCAATCTATGTCATTTTTGGCTCGTTCATGCCAAGCTCGTAACAGCCCAAAAAAGTCCGCAGCAATTTCTGGATGCTTGAAGGCTTGATCAACTTCATCCAACCCCAAAGCTATAGAACCATTAATTTCTGGTAATAAGTACCTCTCGAAGTACCTTGTACACTTATTTTTGCTACCTAAAATTCCCTTCCAATATTCATCAAGCTTATCTGGTAAACTTAGTTCATTAGCAATACTGGCACAAAACCATTGCAAGAATAAATCTAAACTGCTCAAGAATTCAGCATCGGCTAATTGAAAATTCAAATATACGGTTTTGTAATCACCATTTTTACGAGCATGGTCAAGAATTCGTATCATCAAAGAAGTTTTACCCAATTGTCGGGGTGCTTTAATCCGAATCAAAGCAGCAGGTTGAAGAATCGTTTCGTAACAGTCAACTTCATTCGGTGGACGTTCAATATAAAATGGAGAATCCAAAGGTACGTATCCTTCTGGATTTTCTAATTTAATTTCTGGCACCTTCAGGAGTGTTTGTACTGGTAAGATAGTTTGTTTATCAGAGTGTTTACTTCTAATTACTGGAGTGGAAGCTTCAGGAATTTCTTTTAAATCAATTGATGCTACATTGTTCAAATTTTCATCTGGTAATTTCTCTTCAAAGCTTACTGCTTCATACTGACCAATTTTTTCGCCAGTTTTTTCTTCACTTCCCTAGAATCAAACTCTACATTAAAATTCTCTCGAAGCAGTTCAATCCCATTTTTCTCTATATTATACTTTGTCTTGGCGATGTCATTTACCACTTGCCTAATTTTGTATATATCATCTTTATTTAGTGGTACCTGTAAAATCAACCCTTCAGTAAAAGTTAATAACGGAATATTACCATTTGGTGAAGTAGGGTAATCAACAATCTTTTTTATTACATCTTGTAACTCTAACCTAGCATTATTATAATTTTCATCAACTCCGGGAACATGAGAAAGACTATTAATATACCATTCTTGTAATTTATACTGGGGAGCGCTTTCAAGCCTTTGTACTATTGTATATAACTTCAATTCTTCAGCAAAAGCGGATAACTTTAGATTACCAGGGTTATAATTGCGCGCGGCAGAAATAAGCTCATTCTCCCATCCATAAGCTTCCGCATTTTCAATCAACTCGAATACAATTACTTGTAAGTCATCACCTAATGTTAACTCATCTAAATTTTTGTCAAACTCCTCTTTGACAAACATCCGAAGTTTTGGCTGAGTAGGGAAAGCATCGAGAAAAGCAACTTTTAATTGTTTACGCTGATAATGGTTCAACGTCATTCCATCCTCCAGAGAATTAAAATATCCATATATATTAACCGTAAAAATAATTCTAACCTTCTTACATGTTTAACGGCGCCGTAACGTTTCAAATACACCATTACTAGCACAGGCGCCTCGTAAATCTTCGTTATTTTATACTTACACAAACAATTTATTATTGGCGCCAGGTGTGTTTATACTGCGAACGGGTAAGATATAGACTATTGTCATGCTGAGGAACGAAGCATCTTGGAGATTTCTGTTTGCTTCAAAAGTATAGTTTCAACCCTTTTACAGTATATACTCGTCGTTAACTTGGCAAGCCAAAAGGTTAAAAGTGGCGCCTTATTCTCATAATCTTGTTTACATTACCTGAAAAGAAGCGCCATTTCTAAGAAAGCAAATTTGTCAATATCCACAATCTACTCAGTAAGAGTGATTCCCAACTCGTTTAACTTCGCTTTAACATCATAAGGATTTTTGCCACAGTAGTAATATTCTTTTTCCAGAATATTAGCTAAATAATATCCTTCTTGACCGCCATTGATATTAAAAAGCTCTCTTGCGACTGACGTAAGCGAGGTTCCGAACCCTGCAAATGTATCCTCAATCGAAAAGCGTGGTAAATTGTAATGATTGTAAAATACCTCTCCATGTATAAATGCCCACTGTTTACCTTGGCGCCGAGCCACTTGATAGTAAACTGGCATTACAACTGAGGTGTCTAGATCTGCTAGCATAATTTTATATATCTTTACTACAATGAAGAAACAGTCCCCAGGTGCAACTAGGGACTGCTAATTAAGTACAATTAGTTGTTTTGATTGTCAGACTCAGGATTGTCAAGTCTATCCTGTAAGTCTTCTTCGACGGTTTGGTCATCAACAATTGTTGTCTCACCACTTACTAAATTTCTTCGCTCCCAGTATCCCTGGATTAATCGAAGAAAAATTAGTACCGGGTCAAACAATCGTCTACGACCGTTGCCGTTTTGATTCACTTGTTACCTCCTTTATTATTAGGTTTAGCATGGGGATTTATCTCCCCACGCTAATAATTTTAATCTATTTAATGCTATAAAAATTTTAAGTTTAATATAATCGGTAAACTTAATTTTTATAATTTTTAAGTTAGTAGTTTACTTATATTATCCCTTTAAATATATAGTATTACAATACTATAAAACACACATAAAAACTCTTTCGATATAAAAATATTACTATTTACTCTTCAAAATTAAAGCATTAATTTGTTCATTATCAACATCTATACCACGACGCACTAAAAAAGGACGTAAATTAATTTGAATAAACAAATCTTTTAATTCTTCAGCAATTTCTTCAGGAGGATTCCCCGATAAAGCAGTTGCAATTAAACGTTCTGCGGCTTTAAATTCTCCACAATCAACAGCCAGAGTTGCAGCACTGCGATGTAAAATTGAGCGAGTTGGTTCTGCATCTAATTGATGAGCAATCAATGCAGCAGCTTCTTGCTCTTTCTCAAAAGCTTGTCGGGTAAGTTGCGAAGCTTCTTCCAAATTACCTCGAAGTTTGGCAACAAAGGCAGCTTCCGCTAAATCCATCGCTGTGGTATGTTTTTCTTTAATTTGACTCATTTTATAGCAAATGTTGATATTGGTGTACTAAACTCCACTACTATAATATAAGCAGGATATTGACCATCAGAGGGATTTGTTTGTTCTTTTTTTTGTTTGACTCTAGCTCTAACACGACTTGCATCACCTGAGCGTATACCCGACACTTCTAACCTAACTTTGTTTTGAAAAGGTAATTCTTCATTTTCCTCCAAAGTCCCTAACCAATAGTCAAATCCCGTACCCTTACTGGAACGTTCAATAACCGTTAAATTTGTTAGCTCTCTAACAATCAAGAACGCAATCCCATAACCTGCTTGTTCTGTAGTAAATTCCTCATCGTTCCAGCAACGTAACATTTGTTCAGTAACAGGTTGCCAGTATAGGTTAAATTTAGCATTAAAATCTCCATCGATTGCAATACTGCTCGGTTAAGCGGGAGCATAGCCTAAAATAAAGAAAAGTTTGTTCGCGTTTTTCTAACGCGAACAAAATCGAATAAAATTTATATAAACGAACCCGCATGAGCAAGTATCTCTCAAGA
>NZ_JBXXZH010000229.1:0-15149 GCF_059640475.1 Calothrix sp. CBUCES-K 9914 | reverse complement strand
CCCTCTTCTGTCACATTCCGGTTTTTCCTATTATTAATACTTTCTGAACACAAGGTATAATAGGCAATGCAGCGTTTGCTAATCTAATTTTAGTCAGTTTCGCGCTTTCGTGAATTTGTATGAGAAAAAAACCCTGCTATCGCTTACTGTATAAGAACTGTAGAATTCAGAAATGATAAATCCTTTTGGAGAGTGACAGAAGAGGGATATAAAACCTTATTTGGTGCGTGGCGCCACTTGTTATGCGCTTCGTTTCATAATTGTTGGTGGCGCCACACACCCTACGTTGTAACCTTTCACTTCTATTTCTTCTAATTTTGGTTCTACTTGTTGTAAATGCTGTTCTAGTATCTCTAGGTTACGAATATTTGATTTGTAAAATGCGTCAAATATATCTCCCACTAAAGGAACGGCGCCTATGACAGACTCTATACCGACGTTAAATATCATTTTGCCAAGCATTTCATTGGGAAGATTAAAACGTGCAGCCAAATATATAATATAAGCAGACACTATTGTACTTATTAAGTCACCAAGACCTGGCACTAAACCAATGATAGGGTCTAAACCAATACGAAATTTTGTACCAGGAATACCAATTGCTGTATCCATCAGACGGCTGAATTTACGGATACGATTCAGAATTTCTAGCTTTTTAGTTATGTCCATAATATTTAAATACTCTATTATTAAATCAGTTTTTGTCTTGTACCTTTAGAAACAATATTAAAGCTAATACCCTCTTCATATCGGTTCGGTTAGTTGTATATTTAATGACGTGATAACCCCCCTCAAATATTTGAATATTCTAATTAGTATGTATGTCCACCTCCCTTCTTGAGATTCTCAATAATTGATAGAAGTGGTAGAGGAGTTCAAAATAAACAAAAACTCTATTTTCACTGTGCCACGATAGGAGCAGCAGACATGACAGGAAATCTGCAACAAGTGTCAAACGATTATTTCGCGCAGGACAGTGGAGTTGGAAAGACTATGACGAATGCTGATGAACAGCTACTTGATGCATATTCGCAAGCTGTTATTAGCGTGGTTCAGAAAGTTAGTCCAGCAGTTGTTAATATTGATGTGCAGCGGCAAGTTTCTGGACGTAACCGTAACTATCAACCTTCAACCCAAGAAGTGCAGGGCAATGGTTCAGGATTGATCTTTACACCTGATGGATATATTCTTACCAACTCCCACGTCGTTAACGGCGCCACTAAAATTGAAGTGACGCTATCTGATGGTCTACATTATGGTGCCCAATTAATTGGTGATGACCCAGATAGTGACCTTGCTATTATTAGAATCAATGCACCAAACCTAACTGTCGCACGTTTTGGTAACTCCGAATCTTTACAAGTTGGTCAATTAGCTATCGCTATTGGTAACCCTTACGGTTTCCAAGCTACTGTTACTAGTGGTGTAATTAGTGCAACCGGACGTTCGTTCAGAAGTCGTTCAGGTCGTTTAATTGACAACATGATTCAAACTGACGCAGCACTCAACCCAGGAAACTCAGGTGGACCGCTTGTAACTTCCCACGGTGAAGTAATTGGAATTAATACAGCGGTAATTCTTTCTGCTCAAGGATTATGTTTTGCTGTACCAATTAATACTGCTAAGTTAGTAATTCCCGCATTATTAAAAGATGGAAAAGTTAGACGTGGTTACATTGGTATTGGCGGACAAAACGTTGAATTACCAAGACGTTTAGTTTTATACCACGAACTTAGTAAAGAACGTGGTATATTGGTAATTTCTACCGAAGCTAAAAGACCGGCACAAAAAGCAGGACTAAGAGAAGGAGATGTAATAGTGGGGTTCAACGGTCAACCAATAAGTAGCGTTGATGAATTACACAAATTCTTAACTCATGAACGAGTCGGTACGCGCGCGTATGTTACTATAGTCCGTCAAAACCAAAAATTAGTCCTCGATATCATTCCCGAAGAATCACCTAGAAGTTAATTCTGATGGCTTAACCCCCCTTAATAAGGCTACGGTGTACACACAAGTCTCTAAATTCTACTCAGCACTTGGTTTCGGCGCCCTAAACCCCAATTTTTGGTCATAAGGAGAGTCGGGAATCTTGAATGAGATTATTAATTAGTAAATGTACGTTTTAAAAAGGTGATAATTTCAGACCAAGCGACACTCGCTTGTTCAGAGTCATATCGATACCCATCGTCACGCATAAAGGTGTGTTCGGCTTCGTATAATAAGACCTTGTGTGCTATACCAGCATTTTCCAGCGATTTAATGATTGTTTGACGGTCGCTTTCTGATATGTGTGGGTCTTGTGTACCGAAAACAAAAAGCATTTCACTTTTGATTTCATTAACTCGTTCGATGCTATCTGCTATTCCTTGGCCTAGTTTACCGCTAGGGATACCAGTAGGATAACAACAAACGGTAGATTTTACGTCGCTTTGGAATGCTGCTCTAAAAGCAAGGTGTCCTCCTATACAAAAACCCAAGGCACCTATTTTTTCTGGATGTACGTTAGTATCGTTTTTGAGAAAGTCGAGAACCGCGCGGCAGTCAGCATCGTATTCTGGAATAGCAGTACGACGTGCGTCATCGTTTCCACGCATCCGACCAATATCATCGGGTTCGATAAGTTGACCGACAGGTTCTGTACGATGAAAAATTTCCGGCGCCGCTACTACATAACCAAAACCTGCTATATAATTAACTAAACGTATTATGGCGTCACCTAATTGATAAATATCACTATAAAAAAGAATACCAGGGTAACGACCTGGTGGTTTGGGAGTAGCGACATAAACACGCATCAAACTTTCATCGACTCGTAACTCAATATTACGGTTAGTTATTTGCATTTTTTTGTTACTAGTTGCTGGTACAAAAGAATTTTAACGGTAAATGAAGATACATATTAAGATTCCCGACAACTTTTACGAAGTCGGGAATCTGACTACCCGCAATAATTATTTATTATAGAAACCGGGTTTGAGCAGATATTTAATTAGGAACCACTTGAAGAACTAAAGAGCGTCTATCTAAAGACTGAATTTTTCCGACTTCATTTAGGTCATTTGCAACACGGTCTAGTATTTTTCCAGCTTGCTCACGATACTGATTTTCTCGACCTCGTAAACGAATTGCAAACTTAACGGAATTGCCTTTACTTAACCACTCAGTTGCTTGCTCGATACGTAAAGTATAATCTGCTGCCCCAACGTTTGGACGAAAGCGAACTTCTTTTACTGTTGGTCTAGCACTTTGTCCCTGACGTTTTTTCTTCTGATACTGAAGTTTGCCATAATTCAAGATTTTTGCAATTGGAGCGTCTTTTCCTTCAGAAACTACTACCAAGTCAAGCTCCACACTCTCAGCTAGTTCTAAAGCTTCACGAGTGCTTATTAAACCACGATTATTGTTCTCATGGTCAATCAAGAAGACTTGAGGCGCCCTAATTTGCGAATTGATTTGTTGTTTTTGAACTACGATAACAATTACCTCTCAATTATTTCAGTGAATATTTTAGTAAACCAATCCTCATTATGTTAACATAACCAAGCTGCCCTTACCATCACACTTCAAAAGCATTCCTTGAGCGGCGCCATTCACACTCAGCCTAAACTACTAGTAGTCCGTGTCATTAATTTTGCTTGGTTGCGAGTGGTGAGATTCCCTACAAATTTTACGTGCTTTGGGAATCTGAACTCTCCAAATTTTATGACACAGAGTACACAGAGAGAATTGATCACAGTGTTACAAATATTTACACAGGTGATTTAATTGATTCAAAACGAAATCCTGCTTGGTTCAAACCGTTACAATTATCATTACTACCTTTGACGACTTGCACAAGTTCGGGTTCTTGGTTACGTTCACCGTTTAGAAAGTGCAGTTCCTCACCGGATGTGTTTTGCGGTGAAAGTTTAATAGTGTTAAGTTTTTGGAGAAGTATCGCACGCGTGATACGATAAAACGCTCTTCTGAACAAGTACGTCTGATTTCAGCTTTTATATCCCGCATCTCCTCTCCCAACCGTAAATGTGGTTGGTCTAAAGGTTCTGCTGTGATAATTAAAATTTTGATTGGAGTTGTGCTAGCTGTGTTAGCATAATTATCCATTGTCGTTCCCTCCACCGTCCAAGTAATGTAAATTTAACTGAATATGCTTTCAATTCGACGCGGCGGCACCCACTGGTATATTATCTATATATCTCTACAGCACTAAGCCTTATGCATTTTTTCAATCTCTAATTCAAAAATCAGTAGTTATGTTCGTATCATAGTATTTATAATTACTCGTATTTATCGTAAGTAGGTTATAGGCGCCGTTGTATGTGAGGTGTGTGAGAGATGTGTGAGAAGATATATGAGAAGATAACAAAGCTCAACGTAACTTAATAAATAGTGTCTGTGGTGAAGATGATGTGACGAGCAAGAGTGATATGAAAATTTTAGTGACGGGTGGTACAGGTTTGGTTGGCAGGCGCCTAGCAGAAAGACTAAAATCAATTTATCCATCACATCAAGTAACAGTACTTGGTCGGAATATTCAAATAGGCAAACAGCTAGAAGCTATTGGAATAAAGTTTTATTGTGCTGATATTCAAGATGCAGATGCAGTTTTAGCTGCTTGTAAACATCAAGACTATGTTTTTCACTGTGCAAGTTTATCTGGAAGTTGGGGTAAATATAAAGATTTTTACAATATAAACGTTGTTGGAACTAGAAATTTAATTAGAGGGTGTGAAATTTATGAAACTCAACGACTTATATATGTTTCCACATCCGACGTTTATTTGAACTACTCTCACCGTCTCAATATTTCCGAAGCGGATGTACTACCTGAACCTGCAAATGGGTATGTGATGACGAGGTTGTTAGCAGAGAACCTTATAGATAAAGCTGCTCAGAGAAACAATAAGTTATCGGTAATTACAATTCGACCAGGCGCCATTTATAGTAGTGGTGATAAAATGAAGGCATTGATTACTTTGAGTCAGAAGGGTATACCCTTGATTAACGATGGTAAAGCTTTGTTAGATATTATTCATATTGATAATATCGTTGATGCGTTACTACTTTGTCAAACGGCGCCGGAAAAGTTATCAGGTCGGACTTTTAATATAACCAACGGTCAACCGATACAGTTAATAGACTTATTGAATATACTTTCTAATCAGCTGGGATACAAATTAAAATTAAACCCTGTTTCATATCCCGTTGCTGATAAACTAGCTTTAACAAGGGAGTTTATTTCAAAACGGTTTTTATTTGGTAGAGAACCGATACTAACTCGTTATATGGTTAGATTACTCGCTTTTAGTCAAACCTTAGATATTACTGCCGCTAAATCGGAATTAAAATATCAACCTTGTATCAATATTGAATCGGGAAGTGATATTGCGTAGTAAGCACTTCAGTGCTTAAAAATTAAAGCATTTATTAAAGGCGCCGATCTTTACAATTAATTGAAAGATTGGAAAGTAAAGTTAAAGAACGTAGGGTGCGTAACGCTACCCAGAATTTCAACGTAGTTATATGACTTGTAGCGTTACGCACCGATTTATAATTGTAACTTCCTTCACAATCAAAGAATGCAAAGCAAGAATATACCCCTCTTCTGTCACTCTCCGAAAGGATTTATCATTTCTGAATTCTACAGTTCTTATACAGTAAGCGATAGCAGGCTTTTTTCCTCATACAAATTCACGAAAGCGCGAAACTGACTAAAATTAGATTAGCAAACGCTGCATTGCCTATTATACCTTGTGTTCAGAAAGTATTAATAATAGGAAAAACCGGAATGTGACAGAAGAGGGATACAGCATATTTCTGGTTAATGAGGTACATACATAACGTACAAAACCCTGTAGAGACGCGATTAATCGCGTCTCTACGTGTATCGGATGAACATACAATCTGCTGTAATTATTTTCTTAGGCGCCGTTTAGAAGATACTTTTTACCTTGTATCAGGTGCGTAACGCTACAAGTTTTATCGCTGCGTTCACATTTTGGGTAGCGTTACGCACCCTACGTTTTGATTACGTTTTGATTATGATTGTTTTGTAGGCGCCCAAATAAGTATACCCAAATTGGTAGTGAACTGTTAATGGCGATGAGTCTGACTAAATGACCTGCGGTGACAACATCGACATTGTGGTTCAATGATAATGCTACTAAAATCATTTCTGCTGCACCACCAGGCGCCGTGACAAGTAAACACGTCAACCAGTCCCAGTTTGTTAAGTACATTGCAATTAAGGATGCTGCAACACCTGATAGTAAAGTCATGAGTGTAGTTAGTAGCATACACCCCACCGCACGTTTATCAAAGGTGGGTTTTTCCCCCCAATATTCTCCAATTGTAATACCTAGCAATATTTGACCGATAATTCCAATTACTACAGGTGGAGTAAAGTTAATTTCTATAATTGGTAAAAGGTTAATTACAGGGTTGAAGGTGATACCTACCAGCAAAGCTGAGAAAAAGTAAGCAGCAGGTAATTTGAAACGTAATGTGATATTTGTGACAATTCCAGCTATCAGTAAAGCTAAACAAAGCAACCCTATATATGATAAATCAAAGTTGAAGGATTGATTAGTTAATAAAGATTGTGGCGCCGTATATGTGTCAACTGATGCTCTAGCTATTAAGGGGATGAGAATAACTACGGATGTGACGCGAAAAACTTGGGAAAGTGCAACGAGTGTGACATTACGGTTATATTCTGCTGCTATTGCTGCCATAACTCCAACTCCACCCGGTACTGTCGCTAGCATTGCTGTAAATAAATTGATTTTAGCTAGTCGTGAGTATATATAGCCAGTACAGGCACCACAGAAAAGTAAAAACAAGGTAAGAAAGATATAAATGGGTATACCTGTTGCAATATGAGCAAAGTTCGCACGCGCGTTAGAAAAACCTATCGTCAAACCAACTAACACCATTCCAATTTGACGCACGATACGGTTTGGCTTTAAGCTATTTTGATAAAGTGTTTCGTAACTTCGAGATATAATTGCTCCGGCGCCGACTCCTCCAAGTATCCATGATATTCCACCCAAGTTAAGCAATACTCCTGCTCCCCCTAATGGCACAGCTAGTAACATCTCGAAACATAATATAATCAATAACTGAAAATTTGGCTGTAACTCTTGTTTGGGCGCCTGTGTTGTGGTAAGGGTAAAAGTTTGATTGATTAACACTTGTTCTGAAAAAAGTTATTTAATACGCGAAACAAAACTTGGCTAACTGAGAGTAAAGCGCTAGTGAGGTAATTACTGCTAATTATTTCTAGTAAGCCTCCTATCAATCAACCTTATTAATAGTTATTATTTCTTTACATATATAGAGTAACCCGGACAGTAGACACTCAACACCTGCTCATCGTTAGATTTCACTCTATCTTCAAGCTGACTCTATTTTTTTATTTTTTTGTTTATTATGCATATTTTGTGGTTTCGTCGCGATTTACGTCTGACTGATAATGAAAGCGTTTCTCTTGCTTGTAATAATACTGCAGTATTACCTTGTTTTATAATAGACCCTTGGTTTTACGAGCAGTGGGCAGATATTGGGACAGCGCGCGCACGTTTCTTATTTGAGTCTTTGGAAAACCTAGATGCGAATTTACGAATGTTGGGCAGTCAGCTATATTTGTTTGAGGGTGATGCAGCGAGTGTTATTAAAGAGTTGACTTTAGAGTTGCTTCAACAAGATATAAAGCCAAAGCTGTTTTTTAACCGTGATGTTCAGGTTGAGTATGGTATTGAGCGCGATAAACAAATTATAAACTTTTATAAATCGCTCAATTTGGATTATCATCTGGGGAGCGGGAATTTTTTGCAAGCTTCGGATGAACGTCGTGATGAGTGGTTTAACGAGTACTATACATACCAACGCAGTTCTATACATCCACAACCGCTATATATCAACACACCAAAGTTATCGTTTAATATTGGGCAGTTAACTTTTAAAGAGTTGAAGCAGAAGTACGGTGCGTTTTGGGAACCGGGAAAGGTTTATTTTCGTGGGGGAGAAACTGAAGCTTTTGCAACGCTAGATTCATTTTTGACAAAACGTTACCAAGGATATCACTGGAAATTATCGCGTCCTTGGTTAGCACAAAAAGGCGCCACATCACATCTTTCCCCACATTTAACGTTTGGCACAATATCTGTACGTCAAGTATATCAAAGTACAAAGCGACGCGCGGAAACCTTGGTAAATGAACCGAAAGCAGGTTTTTCGCTCAAAGCATTCCGTGATCGTCTGCGATGGCATGATAGTTTTAGTCAAAGATTATATTTTCATCCAGAAATAGCCCATACAAATCGTTTTGCTGAATTTAACAAGTTGTATACACACGACGAACTAGTACCAGAGAAACAAGAATTATATCAGGCATGGCAAACTGGTCAAACAGGGTTTCCGATGGTTGATGCGAGTATGCGACAGTTAAAAACGATGGGGTGGATGAATTTTCGGATGCGCGCGATGTGTGCAACATTCTTAACCATTAATTGTGGTATATCTTGGCATCACGGCGCCAAACATTATATGAATTATTTGGTTGACGGTGACTTAGCTATAGATAACTGGCAGTGGCAAATGCAAGCAGGTGTCACAAATCCTCTTAGCGATACGTTCCGTATTTATAATCCAACAAAGAATATTGAAGAGCGTGACCCAGACTTACGCTTTATTGGGTACTGGATACCAGAACTACAAGGATATAGTTTACCGGAAATAGTAATTGGCGCCTATATTAAACGCAGTTCTTATCCGCAACCAATGCTCGACTGGTCACAAACCCGTAAAATCAATGGTAAAGTCGTTTCAGACCTACGTAAACAAGTTAAGCAAAGAATAATTAATGAAGGTGGACATGAATTAGAAGGCGCCTTAGCAACGAAAAAGAGTGTAGATACTTATTGGAAATTAAAAGACAAGGAATATCAACAATATAAAAATAGCGAATCAGAAGGCAATGCGTAAATTGTGGCTATAAATAATAGTACCTTTAGCCGTAATAGAGTAGATAGTAGCATAAGTTCAGGTGGGGCTATTTCCAATCAAGGTACTATGATGATAAGCAACAGTACGTTTAACGGAAACTCCGCTCCTACAAGTGGTGCCATCACTGCAGGGGGCGCCATTGATAACAGCGCAAGATTAACGATAAGTAATAGTACACTTAAAGAAAATCAAGCATTGAATAGAGGTGGTAGTATAAATAACACTGGATTCTTAGAGCTTACAAATATTGCACTGACTGATAGTACAGCTAGAGTCGGTGGTGGTATTTGGAATAACGGCACTTTTGATTTAGCTAACAGCACTATTAGTAACAACAAAGCATCTGAAGATGGTGGTGGTATCTTTAACGATACAAATGGTCTTTGCAGTATCAGTACCAGTTTATTTAGCAATAACGAAGCGACTAACGGCGGTGGTATCGCAAATAATGGTAATGTCACGTTAAATTACAGCACAATAACCAATAACTTGGTACGTAATATTGGTGGCGCCATCTTAAATAGTGGCACCTTCAGTGTAACCTACAGTGGCATCTTTCGTAACAAGTCATCAGTAAGTGGCGCCAACATCTCAAATACAGGTACTCTCATCGCTGATAATAGTACTTTAGAAACCAACTAAACAATCTCTCATACCGTACCGTAGCATAGGACAAAAATCCTGTGCTATTTAATACAAGAATAAGCTAAAATCAGTATTTATATTGTCAAAAACACGCCTTTTTATTTTAAAATGTCGTACAATTTTATACATAATAAAGTCAAAATAGAGAAAATAAGGCGCATTTCCCCGCAAAGCAATGACTATATATATTTAAAGCATTGATTAACTAAGAATATTTTTTTGCTGAAGTATATTGTCTGAAACTGCTGCATTAGTTAGATTAGTTCAATCTTAAATATATTGATTTAACGTTAAATGCGGTATAATTACATACTGTCGGCAGCTTTATTAGGAATACCCGCAGTTGTTGTACAAGAACAAGTAGCTGTGGCGCTTACAGAAAACCAAGTTGATACAGTTGCACAAAAGTTTACAGTCTTGATTGATAGTATAAACAAATCTTCAGGGTCTGGTGTTATCGTTAAAAAGGAAGGTAACCTTTACTCTGTTTTGACTAACTGGCACGTAGTTGATGAAACGGTCTCTAATTATAGAATTATCACTCCAGATGGTCAAAGTTATCCGATTAACGAAGGAAGCGTAACTCAAATACCTGAAGTTGACGCAGCAATTATTCAGTTTACAAGTAACACAAATTACCAAGTTGCCACATTAGGTAACTCTAACTCGGTACAACGTAATCAAAAAGTTTATTCTGCTGGGTTTCCAGGTCGCTCCTTTGCCATTAATAGTCCAATTTACCATTTTGTGTCAGGCAAGGTCATCTTTAATGCTGACATCTCAAAACCTGTATCGCGAAAAGGCTACAGTTTAATTTACGATAACGCGGTATTGCCTGGAATGAGTGGTGGTCCAATATTAAATCAACAGGGTGAGTTAGTAGGGATAAATGGAAAAGTTGAAATATATAGTTATGATATCCCAAAATTGAATCCAGAATTTTACCGCATCCGTACTGGCAGAAGTCTCGGTGTTCCTATCCAAATATATAAACAGTGGGCAAGTAGACAAGAAGGTGCGGGTACATTAACCAACCAACCAAATAAAAAAAGACTTACTTATTTAGTCACCGTCACACCTCCCAAACAACACAAACGAATACCTGTTAATATTCAAGAAATGCTGGTGCCGACTATAGACTTCTTTACATCTGTTGGCCTCTTACAGCAAGACTCTAGCTCTTATCCAAATCATAATGTGAATTTTTATTTGAATCAAAGTATAAATTCAAACATAATTAATCAAAAACAAACAATCCAAGATTTCCAAAATGCCGCAAATTCAAACATTCTTTTTTCAGCGCCTCAATGTTACTGTGGTGACGCACAGAGGTAAAACGTAGGGTGTGTGGTGCCATAATAATCGTAAGCGAAGCTAAAAGCAACTGGCGCCACGCACCATCTACTGTTACAATTAAAATCTGGTGCGTGATGCCACAAGTCTTGTAATGTTTGTTGAAAGTCTTTTATAGCGTCACACACCCTACCTTTAAATTCTTTCTCGCGCGCCACGCTCCACATGTGTATCATACATAAATAAGGAAATGGCTAATTGTGAACAGCAATTAGCCGGAGCAACCAGGAACATTTATATAAGGTAAACAACCTAGATTTACCTTTAATGCTTTATAATTTTTGTGAAACAAATCTACTATAGTTATAAATTACTACAAAGTATTTAAGAAGTCAAGGTTTTGCGCTCAAAAAATCTTTGCATAGAGTGACTCCCTTTTGTGCGAGAGGTTTGGTACAATTCATGCAGCTAAGAAATGATAAACAATGCTGCAAATTCGCGGGTTAGTAAGAGCTGCTCAGAAAGCGCAGGAACAATTAAAGGTAGGAGTGAGGGATGTAGACGTTCCTCAGTTCCAAAGTTTTGTCCTCACTTCGGTCGAGACAGTGGAACGGTTATGTGCTGATGCGAGGGTGACACCGCATCAGTTGCCTGCACGGTCGCGTCAAGCGTATTATTTTCTTAAGAATATTGATTTACACAACTTACCTGCTGCTCATCATCAGCGTTCGATTGTGCAAACGATAGGGATTAAGAATATTAAAACGCAACAGCGCGCGATTTCACAGCAAATTTCTCAGTTAGCCTCCAGTTGTAAGATAGACTACGGTTTGATACCTGAAGTAACTAAGAATATCGTTCAAGTTGTTACAGCAGTAGAAAAGATATGTACGACTCAACAAATTACACCCGCTAATTTGACAAGTTCATCACGGTTAATTTATGCTTGGATGAAGTTTTTGTCCGATACTGCAAATTTAAAGTTACATATAGAGGCAACTCACCGTGTTCATTCGATAGCTAAGGTATTATGTAGGAGCTATGGACACGAGTCAGTGAATTTTACAGTTGAAATTACAAATTTAGCTGGACTATACCGCAGTCGTTGGGTTGGTAACAATATAACTTTGATGTTGAGCGAAGGGTTTATTAATGCTTCTGAAGATGTTTACCGCGCGTTAGTTCAAACTTCGCTACAGGGCAAAACTCAATCTTCAACGCGAATAATTCGTGAATACGCTAGTTTAGACGAGTTTAGCGATATTTTAATTAACTTAGATTTAATTGCGGAGAAGGAAAGCGAAGATGGTAATGGTTCACACTACAATTTAGAAACGCTTTTTGACAAAATTAACCGTGATTACTTTAGTAATAAGTTAACTAAACCCCGTTTGACGTGGAGTCAAATGTCAACATACCGTAAGTTTGGACATTATGAACCCGCGCGCGACCGAATTGTGATTAGTCTAACATTAGATGAAGTGCTAATACCTCAATATGTTGTAGAGTTTGTTTTATATCATGAGATGCTACACAAGTTTCATGGAGAAAAATGGGTAAATGGTAGACGTATGGTACATACAAACGACTTTAGAGAAGACGAAAGTAAATTCAAGTTTTATCACGAAGCTGAAGCATGGTTAAGTAAACTCGCATCTCGTAAATAATAATTCCTTTCTCTGTGAACTCTAGGTCTAATAAGGGAAAAATTAGTCATATTCTATGAACTTTATTTTGATTGCGATTATTCTCCCAAATAGATACAACTTTATCTAATGTCTTAATATCAGGAATCCTTCTGGCTCTTGCGTACTTAACGTGCTAAATCATTTGAAAAATTAGCTTAAAACTCTTACCAGGCTTTTATTACAGTCATTTTTGATATCAATTCAGTATTATGGATAAAATGCGCGACTATAAGCGACTGGAAGCCTCGATTTTAAAGGAAAGTTATCTACTTTAATCAAAAATTAGCACGCTAAGTACGGTAGAACCATTGTTCACTTATCCAACTTGTTTAATTAATGAGTTTGGTGTATTGCTTCGTATGTCCTTATAATAATAAAAGTTAAAATGCTTGAAAATACGTTTATATCACTTTTACATATATCAAAACCGACAGACTTCAAAAAATCGCGGGGCCTGTTCTAATTGCATTTAGATGTCTAGATGTTTAGATGCTGATTGATACTATGTAGTTCCAGCAGCTATATTTGCAATGGAAATGTTATCATATTTAGACTGTTAAAATTATTGAATTGGACAACTGTTCGATTTTGCAACCTACCAAGCTATCCAATTTGATTTTATATTCGGAGTTCGTTACCTCCCTCACCGGAACAGGTCTGGACTCCCTATTGTACGCTTTGTAAATTTCCATTTACAAACTCTGACATCTGTGAGCTATCACGCAACAACCACAACCAACCGAAAACCAATATTATAGGGACTTGTTGGGTCTTTTGGTACTTTAGAAATACTCTAGCTTTGTAAAAGGCACGTTCCTGCCAAAGGCGCCACATAATTTTATGGAAAAACAACCACTAACCGAAAACCATGATTTTTGTAACGGTTATCTGGAGTATGTTCATCACGAGTAGCAGCACGGCAATATTCTGGGTTATTCCCCCAAGAACCACCACGTAGCACCCGTTTGGTTTTATCTTTGCCACTTAACCAAGCACTTCCATCTGTAGGGGTGCCTTGATAATCATCATGCCAATAATCTTGACACCATTCCCAAACATTTCCATGCATGTCGTGTAAACCAAAGGCATTAGGTGGAAATTTTCCGACATCCGTGGTTTCGTTTCTATCAATTCCTTTTGATGCAGAAGCGTAAGAAGTGGCTGCTCCTTTATAATTTGCTAAATCTGTTGTTATTGTTTCACCAAAGTAGAAAGGTGTAGTAGTAAGGGCGCGACAAGCATATTCCCATTCTGCTTCACTGGGTAATCGATAATTATGCCCTGTTTTTTGACTTATCTGTTTACAAAATTCTACTGCATCATTCCAATTTATATTTTATACAGGACAATTTACTCCTTTAAAATTAGAAGGATTATTTTTTATAATTGCTTGATATTGCGCTTGAGTAACTTGATACCTTCCTATAAAAAATGCTGGTACTGTAACTTGATGCTGTGGACTTTCAGAGTCTTTTCGTCCTGCTTCTGTTTTTGGTGAACCCATTGTAACAGTTCCACCTGGAATTTGTACCATTTCTAAGGTAATACCATTCCCTAAGTCTTCTACAAAGTATTTTGCTTCTTTGTTATTGCTTTTAGCAATACTTCCTCGCGCGTCTACAGTTACAGTATCAAATCGAAATGATTGTAGAGATAATTGATCTGATACACTTTGAGTAATAGTAGTTAAGGGTGTTGCGGATGGAGTACTTGAGGAAGTTTGTTGCTGTTGACTAAAATTTCTGTGTAATAACTTTCCGACTATAACACTTAAACTAACTCCTGCACCAACCCAACCAAAAATTTTTAATATTTCTCGTCGTGATTTTGGCTGTATTTGTTGTGTTTGCTGCTTCAATTTCTGTTTTAGCTTTGGCTTAATCTTTAATAATGTTTCCAGTGCTTCTGTTGCATTTTGATAGCGTTGGCTGAAGTGATACAGCACCATTTTATTTAAAACATTTGCAAATTTGTCACTGACGTTTGCCAAGTTACGCCATATTAACTCTCCTGTAATTGGGTCTTTTGGTAACAGATGAGGTTGTATTCCTGTTAGAGCATATATTCCAACCATCCTTACTGCATACACATCGCTACATAATTTTGGTTGTCCTGCGGCTTGTTCATTAGACATATAACCAGCAGTTCCAATTGTAACAGTTAAACCTGTTTGTCCACTAGCATTTACCGTCATGATTTCTTTAACAGTACCAAAATCTATTAATATTATCTTCCCATCAGCGTGGCGCCGCATTAAAGTAGTTTTTCACTCTCCCCAGTAAAAAGGAATTAAGAAGCAACAGGGATGGGAGGATGTTTTATACCTTTACGAGCTTGGGTAAGAACCATCGCAATATAACCCCAAGGGTCACCTCCAATTCGCAATTCGCAGTTCGCAATTTCCCTAAGAGGGACATGAAACGCAATTAAGACAAACAGTGAGGGCTTGTACCGAATGGCACTAAGAAAACCCTAAAAGGGGCTGACACGGTGACGCGGTGAGGTAAAACAGGG
>NZ_JBXXZH010000228.1:0-15165 GCF_059640475.1 Calothrix sp. CBUCES-K 9914 | reverse complement strand
CAAATTATTGAAAACTTGCGTCATCCGACCAGCTTTGTACGCGAAGCAGCTATTTGTTATTTAAATATGGCTTCACGTCGTGTCTTAATTGAACTATTACCTGAGTTACAAAAAGACCCTCACCCCTTAATTGCAGCACAAGTCAAAGAGTTAATCCAAAAATATCTTTAACATCAATATTATATATGTTAACTAGTGTTGACCGTTTATTATTCGTTCGTCGAGTGCCAATATTTCAAGAATTGCGCGATGATTTTATTGTTCGTCTTGCGTCAGCGATGGATGAACTATCATTTGGCGCCAACCATACAATATTTAGACAGGGAGAAGAAGGACGTTCACTATTTATAGTTGTATCTGGTCGAGTTAAAGTTCATACAGAAAACAGAGAGCTAAAAATATTTCCTCAAGGAGAGTCCTTTGGAGAAATGTCAGTTTTTGATGCTCAACCTCGTTCAGCTAGTGCCACAACTTTAGAAGCATCAGACTGTTTAGAACTAACTCAAGAACAATTATATGATGCCATCGAAGAAACACCCGAAATTGCTTTAAATATTATTCGTGTTCTCTCACGTCGTATACGTGATTTAAATGAAGTAATTAATGAATTTGCAAGTGAGGAGTAAATTGGCAACGGATATAACGGATAGTCGTGTAGGTTGGGTGGAGGCTTTGCGTTCACGTAGTGTCCCGAAGGGAAACCCAACATTATAGTTAGTCAATACTACTCGGTTAAGGAATTTTCTCGAAATGGATCCCCCCTGACCCCCCTTAATAAGGGGGGAAAATAGCGGCTTTTAGCCCCCCTTATTAAGGGGGGTTGGGGGGATTTTCTTCTTAACCGAGCAGTATTGTATAGTTAGTAACTATAGCAAGTAAGAAAAATTTTAATTGAAAGATACTGTGCCAGTTTAGCCAGTAACCACTTCAAAGGTTATTGCCATTGCTGCAAGTTTATTCGCATCTACACCTCGTACTCCCGCAGCGAGTTCTGCATTTTTTACGGTGATTCCTCTCCGAGTTTCGGTATCTAAATCTTCGAGTAATTTATCTGTTATATCTAAGAATTCATCATTATTTGGTGCAATTGGTCCGCGTGTTTTATTTCCTCTTCTGGCAATGTCTTTGAGTGCTTTCAGGGACGTGCGTAGTGGGGATGTACTCGCAATAATTAATGCTTCTGTAATTCCCAAGGGTTCCCCAATGGTTAATTTAAAGCCATCATCATCTCCGGGAATTATCCGCTTATCTCCAGTTGCTAACAATGCTGCATCATCCGATGTAGCCCAGTCATTTGGGAATATTATTCCCATTTCACCGGAAGCATCGATTACTAAAACAGTGACATAAACAGGAGTAGATTCTTTATTTTCCACTTCAAAGACGACTTGCGTACCTGCTGGTAATTTGGGGATTTCTCCATCTTTGATATTTATTGGTTTTGCAGGAGTTGTTGTGTTTGCACCTGTTTGTTTAGAGATACCACGAGTCGGCAGGGTTTTACTAATAATGTTTTTACTCCCAGCAATATTCATTGAAGCTGTAACTTTTACTTGTGATGTATTATTTGGTAACATCTGTCTGACAATTCGCGCAGCTAGAAGAGATTTAAATTTGGGTTTTAAACGTTGTACTGCTGTTATAATAGTTTCATTTGCTACACCGAAAGAACTAGGAACTATTTGGTCAAGTGAAGGTAAAAATAAACCCAAACTACCTACAGGAGGTAAATTTGCAATTTTGGATTTCTGTAATTGTTTATATCTAGTTTCGGTCATACGAGCAAAAATATATTGTACTTCTTGCTGTCCCAAGGGTAAGGGAGTAACGCGGTTGATTGCTTGTAAAGCTTGTTGCGCTTCATTTGTTGTATTGCTGTCAAAAGCGTCATCTAATCCAATCTTTAATGTCAAATCATTAGGGACACCACGAATCATTTCTTGTAAAAGTGTCCCTGGTTTTAATTCTGCATTTCCCCTGGCAGTATTGATAAATGTACCTTGTCCAATTAATCCTCGACGAGATTCTAGCTTGACGAGTCCTGTTTGTTTCCCATTTGCATCAACCACACTAAAAGCAGCATCTTTGTTAAATGCTTCCAATGAACGTGCATCAATTCCACCTAGCCATAATTCTACTTGGTTGCCTTTTATTTGCGTAACTACTGCTTCGGCATAAGATGTGTTAAAGGGGATAAAATAAGTTGCCGGGTTGGGTTTTTTACTATTTAATTCTAATTCTGGGTCTTGGATAAGACCACTCTTGAATGACAAAATTCTCGTGCTGCGATTGACATCAACTAATATTTTGTTAACCGATTGATTTGCTGTTTGTTGCCAGAGATATTGAGTAAATAGATAAGTAAATGCACCTGCATGAAAATCATTAAAAGGTGCATCGGCTGCAAATTGGTCGCGTTTAGCAGCAGCAATGACAACACCTTTAGCTACACCTTGGCGCCGTAACTTAATAAATTCTTGAGGAGATAAATTTAATCGTTTTAACCATTGCTGCTGATAGGCAAATTCTTGGGAACTGGCTTGCAGTTTTTTATCACTATTACGGGAACGAACCACAAAATTTCCTCGTTTTGCTCCTCCAGAATGGCAGCTATCCAACACAACGGTGACATTATCTGTTTTTAATGCGTACATAAGCACAAACAGTGTGTGTCCCATAATGTCTTGCACTATACCACCAGAGGAATTGTATCTAGAATCAATTGGGACTAGAGTACTATTGAAGCCATCGGGATTATCTTTATCGGGATCGATCACCTGTGAACCATGTCCAGAGAAGTGAAATACCACCACATCCCCTGGTTTAGCTTGGTTGATGAGATGCTCTTCAAATGCTGTGAGGATACCTTGACGGGTGGCTTGTTGGTCGGTGAGGATTTTAATATCGTTGGGGTTAAAACCAAAGCGATGTGTTAGTAATTCTTTTTGTAACAAGACATCATTGACGCAACCTTGAAGTGGATTCATCCCGTTACTGTATTTGTTAATACCGATCAATAGCGCCAGTTTGCGTCCGTTGTTTTGCCCCAGGACTTGAGCGTATTTATCCCCCTGCTGCGTAATATCTAACTGACTTAAACCCAGTGTGGCAAAGGTAGAACCAGCGAATTGGAGAAAGTGACGGCGTTTCATAGGATTTTGGATTTTGGATTTTCTGGTTACTTATATTTCTGGGTTTGGTGGGGGTATGCAAAAATATCTACCACGATTCAGATATTATTCATCAATTTACGGTTTATTTGAGTTTCAATCAACCCAGAATTGGGGGATGGGATGTGCAATCAGCCAGATTTGATGTCATGCCAATTTCTAATACAACTCAGTATTTTTATGCAATACATAGCTGGCAAGTAATACGGTAATGACCCTCTAAAAAACTGCATACCTCCTCAAACCTGAGAAGTATATGTGATTGAAACCAGAAAATCTAGATTTTTAACCGCAAGATTTATCTATAACCCGCAAAAAACCTTAAATTTCAGGCAAATTGCAAAAATATAGTGATGAATCCTGCGATACTAGCACTTACCAAGTTTTCCGTATTATTACCAGCCGATTAAGTCAGCACAAGCTTATGTTCCCCAAGTTATCCCTGGCAAAATCCCATTCCCCGAAACTGCTATCTTGGTCAATTACTGTCGCAATGACGTTGGGACTATTGATGAGTGTACCCAAGCCAATTGCCGGACAAGCCCAACCAGCACTATCAACACAACAGTCGGCAAAGTTGCAAGAAGCAGAACGACTGAATCAACAAATTGTGCAATTATATCAGCAAGGAAAATACATTGAAGCGATTCCCCTGGCAGAACGTGTGCTTACGATTAGGGAGAAAGTACTCGGTCAGGAACATCCGGATGTGGCAACTAGCCTGAATAATTTGGCAGGACTTTATGAGTCACAGGGGAATTATACCAAAGCCGAACCTTTGTACCTGCGAGCGCTCGCTATTAGGGAGAAAGTACTCGGTCGGGAACATCCAAATATGGCAACTAGCCTGAATAATTTGGCAGGACTTTACTCTTCACAGCGGAATTATGGTAAAGCCGAACCTTTGTACCTGAGAGCGCTCGCGATTTTGGAGAAAGTACTTGGTCGGGAACATCCTTATATGGCACTAAGTCTGAGTAATTTGGCATCACTTTACTGGGCAAAAGATGATGTAACGCGCACTACTGATTTTCTTACCCGTGGACTTGCAGTTGAAGAAAAAAATTTACAACTTATTTATGTTGTGGGTTCAGAACAAAGGAAACAAAACTACGCTCAAACCTTTACTGGAACCACTAACGCTTCTGTTTCCTTAGCTCTACAACAATCAAGCAAAAACCCTACCGTTTCCAAATTAGCCTTAACTGCTGTACTTCGTCGCAAAGGACGAGTGCTAGATGCGATGACAGACACGGTGCAAATATTACGTACCCAATTAGCAGACAAACCAGAAACCAAAAAGTTATTTGATGAATGGTTGGATGTACAGCAACGATTAGCAAACCTAGTATATCGAGGAGCGGGAGAAGAAAAATTTGAGATTTATCAACAGCAAATCAAACAATTAGAAGCAGAAAAGGAACGGTTAGAAGAACAAGTAAGTGCTAGAAGCGCTGAGTTTAGAAAAGAAATTCAACCTGTGGAATTAGCAGATATCCAAGCCCAAATTCCCCAAGATGCAGCAATGGTGGAGATTGTCCAGTACGATCCATTTAACCCCAAGGCTAAAAAAGACAGCGAACAATGGGGTCAACCCCGTTATGCTGCGGTGGTGTTACGCGCGACTGGGGAACCAAAGTGGGTTGATTTGGGTGATGCTGCAACTATTGATAAATCGGTTGCTAGTTTCCGTCGGGTATTAGCATTTGCTCCTGCTGCAAGCAAATCTAATTCTAAGGAACGGGGTGGAATTAATGCTGAACCGGCTGATGGGAAAAGTTTTCAAGAGCTTGCGCGCGCTTTAGACAAGCAACTTATGGCGCCTATTCGTCCTCTATTGGGCGATGCTCGTCACCTGTTATTATCACCGGATGGACAGTTAAACCTCATACCCTTTGAAGCCCTGAAAGATGAACAAAATAAATATCTTGTTCAACGTTATGCTTTCTCCTATCTTACTACTGGCAGGGATTTACTGCGCCTAGAAACTACAGTAAAACAACTCTCAAATCCCGTAGTCTTTGCAAATATTAACTATGAACAGCAAGAAACAGTTATTCCAGCAAATTCTACATCTAAAACCCGTGGTGAGCAAAATCAACGTTCTACGGACTTTACTAATCTTAAATATGACCCCCTCTCCGCAACGTTAGCAGAAGGTCAAAAAATAAAACAAATTTTCCCCAATACCAATATCATCACAGGTGAAAAAGCTACAGAAGCCGCTATTAAAAAATTAAAAGCACCGAATCTTTTACACTTAGCAACCCACGGTTTCTTTCTCCCCGATAAAGAAGTGAAACCTATTGTGCCGAGCATAAATAACTTCAATAATCAACTAGAAGAACCCAAATATTTAAACTTAGAAAATCCCTTATTACGTTCAGGTTTAGCATTAGCGGGTTTCAATAGCCGTCAAAACAAACAAAGCAATAATACCGACGATGGAGTTCTCACAGCCTTAGAAGTTGCTGGATTGAATTTACGCGGAACAGAGCTAGTAGTATTATCTGCCTGTGAAACTGGACTGGGTGACGTGAAAACAGGTGATGGTGTTTACGGTTTGCGTCGTGCTTTGGTAATTGCAGGTTCACAGACACAGCTATTAAGTTTGTGGTTAGTTGATGATGGTGGAACTAAAGATTTGATGGTTAAATATTACGAGAAAGTCAAAGTAGGTAAGGGTAGACATGAAGCCCTACGAGAAACGCAATTAGAGTTTTTAAATAATCCGAAATACCAGCATCCTTATTATTGGGCTAGTTTTATTCCTTCTGGTAATTGGAGAGGATTAAATAATTATTAAAAAATATCAATGTTTTTTATTTCCAACTAAGGTAATGTTAGTTAGTCAGTATAATCACGTATGAATAATCAAAGTAGACCTCACCAGCTAGGACAAAGGCTTTCTATGTGGACTTATCGTGCTGTAGCGATATTTTTCTCTCTGGTTTTATTATCGGAGTCAACAGGCGCCAACATCAAGGGTTATGGGTTGCAAATAGCACAGCAGACAGTACCTGCTCCTTCTATTCCCCTAACTCCAGATAAGCAAAAGCGATATCAAGAGGCAGCTAAGTTATATCAAGAAGCACAGGAGTTAGGGAAGAAAGGGACTAGAGAAGGATATAACCAGGCAATTGAAAAATTTCAGCAAGCATTTAAAATTGTTCAATAATTGGGATTACGAGCAGATCAAGCCGAAATATTAATGGAAATTGGTTTAGTTAATGTTTTTCTCTCAGAATATCAACAAGCACTGGATTTATACAACCAAGCATTAAAAATCTGGCAAGAGTTAAATCAAAATTTCGACGAAGCTAATGTACTCAGTATGATTGGTAATGTGTACAACAACATGGGAAAATCACGAGAAGCACTGGAGTACTTGAAGCGAGCAGAATCAAGCTTTAGGGCACAGAATCAATTTCGTTTTTTAGCTATAACTTTGTCTTGGGCTTCTAGGGCTTACAGCAGATTGGGCGAGACAAAGAATGCCCTTAATTACCTTAATCAGGCATTAGAGATTTATCGTACTACATTTAAAGACCCAGACAAAGAAGCTCAAACTCTTAATTCTATTGCTTTACTATATTCTCAAATAGGTAAGTCAGAAATAGCCTTTGAATACTACAATCAAGCCTTAGATATTCACCGCAAAAGAAAAAACTTGTTAGGACAAGCTGAAGTATTCAAAGATATTGGCTCTCTTCACGCAAAATTGGGTAAACATGATTTAGCTCTGCAATATTTAAATCAAGCACTGGAAATACAATCTAAAAAAGGTACGTTAGTTGACCAAGGTTTAACTATTAATGAAATTGCCAGTGTTTATAGTTTACGAGGAGATTACGAAAAAGCAATTGAATATTATCAAAAAGCAAAATTACTCTTCCATGAGGCTGGGTGGACAACCTTAGAGTCTTTAAGTCTTGGATCGATTGTCAGTATCTATCGAAATTTTCTAGGCAATAACGAGCAAGCACTAAAGTATACGGAGGAAATACTTAGTTTGGATCGCAAAGCTGGGGATAAGGAACAAGAAGCATCAACTCTTAACCAGCAAGCTGATATTTATATCCTACAAGGTAATTATCAACTCGCATTAAACCTTTATAACGAAGCCTTGCAAATTGAGCTTTTCATAACCAAAAGCCCCAGAGCGGCTGCTCGCACCCTTGGTAATATTGCCTTACTCTACGACTTTTTAGGCGATATGAACTTAAGTATTAGGACTTACAATCAAGTACTAGATATTTATAAAAAGCTAGACAACAAGCAGCAACAAGTCAGGATTCTTCACTACATCGGTAGTGTTTACCAAAGAAACGGGAAATTAAATGACGCACTCATATCTTATAATCAAGCTATGAAGTTATTAAATAAAGATGATTATATATCTGAAATAAGTATAAGTTATGGTTTAGCAAGAACCTATCGTGATAAAAAAGATTATACCAGAGCCTTGGAGGCTGCTAATCGTGCATTGGAATTATCAAAAAAGTATAATAATTCTTTTCAAGAAATAGCTTCTATTGCAATTATTGGTAGCATATACCTTGTAAAAACTGATTATAAAAATGCACTAGATAATTATGCAAAAGCCTTAGTAAGTTTTCGTAAAAGTGGGTTATTAAATAAAGAAGCTGAAACCTTAAACACAATTAGCATTGCTCATGAGTTTCAACAACAGCACCAACAAGCAATAAATGTTCTTAATGAAGAACTAAAAATTAGGCGCGAATTAAAAGATATTCAAGGAGAAGCAAAAGCACTTTATTATATTGGAAAAAATCAACGCAAGCTAGGAAACCTGGAAACCGCACTTACCAACATCGAAGAAGCAATTAAAATTGTCGAAAGCATACGTGGCAACGTCAAAAGTCAAGAATTGCGTACATCCTACTTCGCCACAGTTCAAAGCTACTACAAATTCAAAATCGACCTGTTGATGGAACTACATAAAAAAGACCCATCAAAAGGATACAATGCTCAAGCAATTGAAACCAGCGAAGCTTCTCGCGCTAGAGGACTTGTAGAACTGTTAACAGAAGCACGCGCTAATATCCGCAAAGGCGCCAATCCTGAGCTTTTAGCCGAGGAAAGTCGCTTACAAGGCTTAATTGATGGTAAAGAAAAAGTACGATTTGAAATCGTTAACAGCAATAAAATTCAAGACCCAACTTTTAAAGCCAACGCTGACAAATTACAAACAGAAATCGATGAACTCCTCAACCAACAAAAGCAACTAGAAACGAAAATCCGCCAAAGTAATCCCAAATATGCTAACCTCAAATATCCGCAGCCGTTAAAATTAGCCCAAATTCAGCAACAACTCGATAAAGACACGCTACTATTGCAATATTCATTGGGAAGCGATCGCAGTTTTCTATGGGTGGTATCTCCAACGTCTCTCGACACCTACGAACTACCCAAAAAGTCAGAAATCGAGAGAAGTGCCATCAATCTATTTTGTTTAATTAGCCAGAACAGTTCCAAACCACCTTCGCTGACAAACAAAGACACCCCCTGTACAAACATCAAAACTCGGCGAATTGACAACAAAGCAGTAACCGAACTGAGTCAACTTATCCTCGCACCTGCGAAAGGTAAATTGGGGAAAAAACGGTTAGCTATAGTTGCTGATGGTGCTTTACAATACATTCCCTTTGCCGCATTAGCTGACTTAACCTTCCAAACGCCTTCCCAGCAGGGGAAAGAGAAGACAGGCAAACAAAACCAAAAAGATAGTTCTTGTACAAACACTGGTGGAATTCGTATTTGCCAAGACAATAATTCACCACAAAATAAATTTGATTACCAACCGCTATTTGTCAATCATGAAATAGTCAATTTACCTTCCGCATCAACCATTGCTATTCAACGCCAAGAACTTGCCACCCGTTCATCAGCAGGTAAAAAAACCTTAGCCATTCTCGCTGACCCAGTATACAGTGCTACTGATGAGCGATTGAACAGTATCCAAAATAAACAAGTAAACAAACAACAAAATCAACAAGATTCTCTTGCTATAGAACTAGAACGCTCTGCCCTTAAACGTTCTGGGGATATTCTTAACCGCCAAGGTTGAACGCGACTTTTAGGTACACGTACAGAAGCTGAGACTCTTTTACAACTTGTACCAAAAGCAAACAGGTTACAAGTTTTTGATTTTGACGCTAACTACAATTGGGCTACTAGCAACGCTTTAAATCAATTTCGGATTTTACACTTCGCTACCCACGGTTTTGTCAACGATGCTAACCCAGAGTTATCAGGTATTGTTCTTTCTTTGGTGGATAAACAAGGTAAAGATATTCGGGGGTATTTGCGCCTAGGAGACTTATTTAACCTCGATTATCCTGCTGATTTAATAGTGCTGAGTGCCTGTGAAACCGGGTTAGGTAAGGAAATTCAAGGTGAGGGATTGGTGGGATTGACAAGGGGATTGATGTATGCAGGCGCTGAACGTTTAGTAGTGTCCTTGTGGCAGGTTGATGATAAAGGTACGGCGGCGTTTATGCAGGAATTTTATAAGCAAATGTTGAATGAAGGCAAGTCAGCGAATGAGGCTTTAAGAGCAACACAACTGAAAATGTGGCATTCTGAAAAATGGCGCCATCCCAATTATTGGGCTGCGTTTACATTTTTGGGCGAATGGCGATAATCATCAGAGGTAAAATATTGTTTCAGTGTTTGCTGTTGCATAGCCTGGAATCTCTTCAGAGGTATATTAAAGTATCAGTGTTAAAACTAAGTATAATCACTTATGAAAAAGCGAAATAAACCTCAACAGTTAGGAAAAAAGCTTCCTATATGGACTTCTCGTGCTGTAGCGATATTTTGCTCTCTGGTTTTATTATCGGAGTCAACAGGCGCCAACATCAAGGGTTATGGGTTGCAAATCGCACAGCAGACAGTACCTGCTCCCTCTATTCCCTTAAGTCTAGATAAGCAACAGCGATATCAAGAGGGAGTAAAGTTAATTCAAGAAGGACAGGAGCTACAGAAAAAAGGAACCCAGGAAGGAAATCAACAGGCAATTGAAAAATATCAGCAAGCGTTGAAAATTGTTCAGGAATTAGGTCTGCGTGTAGAGGAAGCTACGATAAACCAAAAGATTGGTCTAGTTTACAACCTTCTCTCAGAAAATCTAGAGGCACTAAAGTATTTTAACCAGTATCTCAATATTTCCCGTGAGCTAAAACTTCCTATACTGGAAGCTGCTGCATTGACTCATATTGCTCTGGTTTACACCAGAACTGGTAAACCACGAGAAGCAGTAACCCTTTTGAAGCAAGCGGAGTCAATTTTTAGAGCAGAAAAAAGATTTGATGCTGTGGCTCAAGCGTTAATATCCACAGCTATTGTATACACTGGATTAGGTGAGATGCCGCAAACTCTTGAACCGCTAAATCAAGCGTTGCAAATTTACCGCGATACATTAAAAGATTTGCCACAACAAGCCATTGTTTTGAATCAAATTGGCTTCAGTTATTCTCAAATGGGAGAGCCTAAAACTGCTTTAAAATACTATGAGCAAGCTCTAAAAATCCAGCAGACAAGACAAGATTTATTGCCAGCACAAGCAATTACATTAAGAGATATTGGCTCTCTCCATAATCAATTAGGTAAAAAGAATGAAGCTCTATATTATTTAAATAAAGCCAGAAAAATTCAACAAGCACAAGGTCTATTAGTTGATGAAGGCATCACTGTTCAAAATATTGGTGACATTTATACATCACAAGGGGATTACCAAAGAGCGCTTGAATCTCACAAACTGGCAATAATTCTGTTTAAAAAAGGAGGAAATAAAGCCTTAGAGTCTAGGGGTATTGTACGTATTATCAGCATATATAAAAATTACCTTGGTGATAATGATAACGCATTAAAATTTATCAATGAGGCACTCGAACTTGATAAAAATAGTGGGGATACAGAAAGATATGTCGCAACTATGAATGAACAAGCTGATATTAAAGCTTCACAGGGAGATTACCAGAAAGCTTTAGAAATTTACAATCAAACATTAGAGATTGCACGTTCGATAAGAAACAAGCATTTAGAAGCTAATACTCTTCGTAAGATGGCATCTATTTACGAGTTATTAGGATATTATGACTTAAGCGTTAAAACTTCTAAGCAGGCATTACAAATATATAGACAAATTCCAGATAAACCATTTGAGCTTACGCTTTTGCCTTTGATTGGTAACTTGTATATGGCAAAGGAAGATTACCCCGAAGCTATTAATTATTATAATCAGACATTATCATTATCACAGGAACAAAATAATGATAGATTTCACATACTCGGACTTATGGGTCTAGTAAGAATTTACGAGCTACAGAAGGATTTTCCTAATGCTTTTAAAAACGCTAAAACTTTATTAAGTCTATCACAGAAGTTTGAATATAAATACTCAGAAGTTGGTGCTATGAACTTAATTGGAATTATTCATAAAACCAAAGGTGACTATAAACAGGCGTTAAATTATCACAGACAGGCTTTATTAAAGTCTAAAGCGATGGGTCTTTTGAAAACGGAAGCTCAAACTTTAAATAATATCAGTATTATTCATAGTTTAGAAAATCAATATCAGCTAGCAATAGATATTCTCAGACAAGAAAGAAAATTAAGACTAGAATTAAAAGATATTCAGGGAGAAGCAGATGCTCTTTATTTTATAGCTATCAACCAGCGCAAACTAAAAAACTTGGAAACTGCACTTACCAACATCGACGAAGCAATTAAAATCGTCGAAAACATACGCGGTAACGTCAAAAACCCAGATTTACGTACATCCTACTTCGCCACAGTTCAAAGTTACTACAAATTCAAAATCGACCTGTTGATGGAACTACATAAAAAAGACTCATCAAAAGGATACAATGCTCAAGCAATTGAAACCAGCGAAGCTTCTCGCGCTAGAGGACTTGTAGAACTATTGACCGAAGCGCGCGCAAATATCCGCAAAGGCGCCAATGCGGAACTTTTAGCCGAGGAAAGTCGCTTACAGAGCTTAATTGATGGCAAAGAGAAAGTACGGTTTGAAATTGTTAATAGCAATAAAATTAAAGAACCCGCTTTCAAAGCCAATGCTGACAAATTACAAACAGAAATCGATGAACTCCTCAACCAACAAAAGCAACTGGAAACTAAAATCCGCCAAAGTAATCCTAAATACGCTAACCTCAAATATCCCCAACCCCTGACTTTAGCGCAAATTCAGCAACAACTAGATAAAGACACCCTGCTGTTACAGTATTCCTTGGATAAAGATCGCAGTTTCTTATGGGTGGTATCTCCAACCTCCCTCGACACCTATGAACTGCCCAAAAAGTCAGAAATCGAGAAAAGTGCCATCAATCTATTTTGTTTAATTAGCCAAAACAGTTCCAAACCACCTTCGTTAACAAACAAAGACACCCCCTGTACAAACATCAAAACTCGCAGGATTGACAATGACAAAGCTGCAACCGAACTGAGTCAACTTATCTTCGCACCAGTAAAAGGTAAATTGGGGAAAAAACGGTTAGCTATAGTTGCTGATGGTGCTTTGCAATACATTCCCTTTGCTGCTTTAGCTGATTTGAATTATCAACCCCCCAAGGATTCAAAATCCTCAACTAATAGCGAAAATTCCCAACCAAATCAAAAAGATAGTTTTTGTACAAACACTGGTGGAATTCGTATTTGTCAAGACAATAATTCACCACAGAACAAATTTGATTACCAACCGTTATTTGTCAACCATGAAATAGTTAACCTACCTTCCGCATCAACCATTGCCATTCAACGCCAAGAACTTGCTACTCGTTCAGCAGAAGGTAAAAAAACCTTAGCCATCCTCGCTGACCCAGTATACAGCGCTACCGACGAGCGATTTAACAGTGCCCAAAATAAACAACTTAATAAGCGGCAAAATCAACAAAATTTCTTTGGTATCGAACTAGAGCGTTCAGCCCTCAAACGTTCTGCTGATATTCTTAACCGCCAAGGTTGGACGCGACTTTTAGGTACACGTACAGAAGCTGAGACTCTTTTACAACTTGTACCAAAATCAAGCCGTCTGGAAGCTTTCGATTTTAATGCTAACTATAATTGGGCAACCAGCAGCACTTTAAATCAATTTCGGATTTTACACTTTGCTACCCACGGTTTTGTTAACGATGCTAACCCAGAGTTATCGGGTATTGTCCTTTCTTTAGTAGATAAACAAGGTAAAGACATTAGGGGGTATTTGCGCTTAGGAGACTTATTTAACCTTGATTATCCAGCTGATTTAATTGTGCTGAGTGCTTGTGAAACTGGGTTAGGCAAAGAAATTCAAGGCGAAGGATTGGTTGGATTGACAAGGGGATTGATGTATGCAGGTGCCGAACGTTTGGTGGTGTCGCTGTGGCAAGTTGATGATAAAGGTACAGCAGAGTTTATGCAGGAATTTTATAAACAAATGTTGCAGGAAGGTAAACCAGCGAATGAGGCGTTAAGAGCAACACAATTGAAGATGTGGCTTTCTGGAAAATGGCGCCATCCCAATTATTGGGCAGCATTTACGTTTTTGGGCGAATGGCGATAATCATCATAGGTAAAATATTGTTTCAGTGTTTGCTGTTGCATAGCTCGGAATCCCTTCAGAGGTATATTAAAGTGTCAGTGCCAAAACTCAGTATAATCACTTATGAAAAACCGAAATAAGCCTAAACAGTTAGGAAAAAAGCTTCCAATGTGGACTTATCGTGCTGTAGCGATATTTTTCTGCGTGGTTTTATTATCGCAGTCAACAGGCGCCAACATCAAGGGTTATGGGTTGAAAATAGCACAGCAGACAGTACCAAATCCCTCTATTCCCCTAACTCCAGATAAGCAACAGCGATATCAGGAGGGAGCCAAGTTAGTTCAAGAAGGGCAAAAGTTAGAGAAAAAAAGGACTAGGGAAGGATATCAACAGGCATTGGATAAATATCAGCAAGCATTAAAAATTTATCAGGAATTAGGATTACGTCAAGAGGAAGTTAAGATACTAGTATATATTGGAGGAGCTTATAGTGGTATTTCAGAACAAGAAACGGCATTAAATTATTTACAGCAAGCGCTGGGCAAAACACAAGGACTCAAGCCTTTATATAAAGCATCAATACTTGGCTATATTGGTTTAATTTACTCAAGCTTGGGTAGATTAGATGATGCAATCACTTATTTAGAAAAATCCGAATTAATCTTTTTACAACAGAAGAAAATAGAAGTAGATGAATTAGGATTATTGGCTAGATGTTATCAGTCCATAGCAATTGTTTATAATCGAAAAGGTGAGCCGATAAAAGCATTTGATTATCTTAATAAAGCACTAAAAATTTACCGTGATAGACTAAAGTCTTTAGATGGTGAGGCTAGTGTTCTAGAAGATATTGGCTTTATTCATTCTCTACGAGGAGAAACAAGTAAAGCTTTTGATAAATATAATCAGGCATTAGCTATCTTTGAAAAATCAAATAATTTTACCGCACAATCTCAAATATTAAGTCATATCGCCTCTCTAAATAGGAAATTAGGTGAATATGAACAGGCTATTAAAAATTTAGATAAAGCACAAAAGGTGCTGGAACGAATTGAAGGTACATTCTATCAACAAGGATTTATAGTTTCAAATATTGCTGATGTGTATGCTATTTCAGGAGATTATCAAACAGCAATTAAGTATTACCAGCAAGCAGGCGATTTATATTATAAATCTGGTGATACAAGTTTAACTTTATTAGCTTTTATAAATACTTCTAATATGTATAAGTTTTCTGGAGAATATCAAAAGGCATTAGAATATTTAAATGAGGGATTGAAATTGCCAGTTGAGAACAAAGAGGGTCAAGCTTTAATTTTACAACAAAAAGCAAGTATTTATAGTTTGCAAAGTGATTATCAGAATGCACTGGAAGAGTATAACAAAGCTTTAGATATTCAACGTTCAATACCAAGACCTAAATTAGAAGCA
>NZ_JBXXZH010000227.1:0-15289 GCF_059640475.1 Calothrix sp. CBUCES-K 9914 | reverse complement strand
TTCCGTAAGACTCCACTCAGAATGACAATTTATACCTCAGCCGACTTTTCAAACATCCTCTTAAACCTAGTCCCACCAGTAAATTATGAAAAACTTAGAGCCATTAAATTATTTGATTACTGAATTGCAAGATATTAAGGTTATAGCGGTGCCCAATCTCATAAACATTTGTAACAATAGCGTATAGATTGCATAAAACCGTTTATTCAAGAAGGTACTAAGAGTATAGCCGCCGGAGGGGGCAAAACTATGGATAGACCAAAATCTGATGACGCAGTTCTAGGAAATCAACTTCCCAACACTCCATATAATTTTCTTGTACTAGGAGGAATTGAAGGCGCCAAGCATCGATTAAAGAGTACAACACTTGCCGAAAAACTAGAAGCATTAGTCAGCGCGCTTCAATATGGTAAAGAAGCTCTAAGCTAGTACATCAGCTTAAATGCGTGTTTGTTTTTTAAGCAGAAAATTTTAGAATTACATAAGAAGTTTTGTTGTTTGATACATGAATAAAAAAGAATTATTGGAAAAGGCAAGTGATGTTACAACATCACAAAAAGAACTGAATAACATTTATACTATTAGCAATGGCATAATTAAAAATCCTGGCAACAAAAACGAAATGGCATATGCCATCGAAATAATTCGCTCTGTTGCAAATAATATAAGTACACCTTCAGGAACATTGAAAAATATATACGATTCATATAAAAAAGACTCTTCAATAGTAGAAGCAGTGGGGCTTAATCCTAACACAGGTATTGATACAATCAGAACAATATTTATATCTGAATATGGAATGGCAGATAAAATAATTGATACAAAAGATGGTAATGCAACATTCCAGCTTTTAATGCTGGAAAACCCCAATCTCCTAAAAGAGTGGATACAAATAAGCGCTGTAGCTATATTTTTCTCAAATAATAATAAACACCCCTTACTGCTTGAGGCTGTGTACCAAACAAACGACCCTATAGTATTTGCCGAATTGGCAAAGCATCCCAATGCGACAAAAGATATGATTAATAAAATCGAAAATTACATAATCAATAAATTGAATAGCTGCAAAGATAGTATCACTGGAGCAACTGCCAGCATGTACCTTCAGTATTATGAGAGACAAATAACTTCGATAATTATTGATACTGAACATTTATCTGGTAAATTTGCAGCATTCGTCCAAGATAATAATGACGTATACGATTTAGATACGGTAACAAAGCTATACGCAAAAATTTACTCTTCACCTACATTAAATCAAGAAATAGCTGATTTCCGCATTCTTAATGCTACACCAATAAATAAAGAAAAGCAAAAATTAATTAATAAATTCAATAAGTGTATTCCCTATGCATTTAAAATTATCGAAGGCGTACAATTTAAGCGAGATATGGGAGATAAGTACGAAAACGCAAATAATTATTGTCATCCAGGTGGAACCAAGGTACAAACAAATTTTCAATATACTGATATCACAGCAGTATCATATTACAATGTTCCTCTTTTTGCATATAATAAAAACAATGACTTAATTTATATAAATACTATTCGTGAAAATGATTTAGTAAAATTTAGCATATCAGCAGACAGCGCTATGGAGTTCAAAAATGGTTATCTAGCAGCATTTAATGAAAATACACCCGGTGCCGACCTTACTCAATTTTATAATAAATATTTAAAAGGTTTGAATAACTATGAACCAAATGAACATCTTGAAAAAGTTAATGATGCCATTTCCACAAATCCCAATACAGAAATTGACGTGCTTCAAAAAATATTTACACATAATAATTCAAGTGGTGCCATTGATGCCGTATTAGCACACCCCAACACACAAGCAGCATTAGAAAAAAATCCTAACCTAATAGATGAATGGGTTTCTAGTATAAATCAAGCAGCATTTGAAAATCCTATTCCTATTAAAATACAACAAAAAATTATTAAAATTGCCAATGACGACAGAATTAATTGTCTTGCCCGATCGAAATATGCCGAACCAGATATACTAACAGAACTTATTAATCATAAAAATACACTAATAAAAGTTAGTATTATTTTAAATTCAAATCTGAAAGTCTCTGATTTAGTAAGTATCATTAATAATGATGAATCAAATGTCATTAGAGAAGAAGTAGCAATTGCCCTAACAAGAGACGAAGAATTGTCCAATAAATTTGATGCTATGCGACGCGAGGACAATCAATCAAATTTAGAAAGTATTGAATGGAACAATTCTTTATACAACACCATTATTCAGGTTCGCCAAAATACTGACTCCCAACAAACTAATTATGCAGAAAGAGGTGTTATGGATGGTGCCGAATACCAAATCAAAATCGAAGCATACTACATTAAAAGCGCCAAATACCCTGACGATCCAAGAAACGAACTGTACACCATAATCTCCAAGGACGCAAAAAAACCCATTGCCGCATTCACCAATGGTATCGCTGTATACAACAACATGAATAAGGCAGACGCTACTAAATGGAAAAATATACAACAAAACGTTGCGTTATATAATGCAGTGGTACTATAAATCTGACGCTACCGCGCGGACAAGTCGGTTAACATCAGTCGCCAGTTGAGAAAGCACATAATTTCCAGCCTTTCAACTACATACAAAAAGAAGCAGGCGCCTTCTCTAATCCTCTACTCAAGTTAATCTACAACTTCAACTATAGTGAGTTCAAGAGTTTTGACCTGCAAAAACAAGCCAAGACCACCCTCGGTAACTTTATGGGTTTTATGCGGGTAACGTTTGATGGCTTGTTGGAGAATGGTAAAGCTTTACAAAACTTCTATTTACAGTGTGTAACTACATGCCCAGACGGGAAGAAAGTTTTTTCTGAATGGTTAGCTACCGATTTCGGCGCCTCACGTTGGGCAGCAGAGTCAGCAATGAAATTATCAGTATGGTTTTAAAAATTACCATCAAGGTTACAGTACTTAGTTCGTGAACGAGTCCAGCATTGGAAGATTTCTGAACTTATTTTATTGACGCGCGTAACAGAGGATGTGTTAGAGGAAATATAGCAATCCTAAATCATTTGTGAAATTTTAAACATCTATCTTCTTTTCTTCCTTTGTGTCCTTTGTGCCTTTGTGGTTCATTACAGTGATTTAATTTTTCACAACTCATATAGGAATGCTATAATTACCACTTCTTTACCGTAGGATTTTAAAGATATATCTTCAACTTCAACCAAGGGCACCCCTGCTTTTTTAACTGGCGCCACTTGTTGCACTTGTCTTGATTCTTTTTCTACACTTGCTAAGGTAGGACTCTCTTTACCTGATAAAGGTTCGAGCGGACTTGGTGGTAAACTGCTGCGTCCAGTAACTACAAACTGACCAAGGGGTTTGTCATTAGTATTTCTAGGACAAATTTGAGCTAGTTTACTCGTTGCGTCAACAACTTGGGCAGCTTTTACACTAATTGGGGAAGCAAATTAATTATGGTGCTTGGATTAAAGTGGGCGCCTGTTCTCAAAGGTATCCGCTCAATAAGTAAGGGTAGCGGCAATACACAAGCGCATTTGTCGTCCTTGGCGATAGCTTTTATAGAAGAAAGTATAAAAACTACATTAATCAAACATATTCACTTTGTAAAAAAGCGCTTTTTTTCTAGAACGGCAAAACTAGCTTGAGAGGTAAAATTAATGGCTTAATTACGTAGGCACCATAGAAAATATCAAACGAGTTTACTATGCTTCCAGCCGATATAAGCGCAAGTTTTACCGCTCTAGAAAAAAATAATTAAAATGGTGGTGGCTATAAATGATTACAAGGAGACTGATTTCCAATAATTTAATGCTCCAACAACCCAAGACCCAGTAGTTTGATTACAAACTAGACTAAAGGTTTTACTAACATGAAAATTACCTAGAATCGGTCGCACTATTGTAATTTTATAATCGGGGTAGATTTGCATTTTTTCCATAGTCCAAAACGACTGAACCTTGCCTTTAACATTTAAAAGATGACTTCGTTTATATATTGTTGTTCGACGCAAGCAAAATGCATACTTAGTAACTATCCCTATGCGGTCTAGGTATAAATCTATCTGTAAGACTGGAAAACTGACTTGAAGGAAAAATAACCCTAATGTCAACAATAAAAAGTATACTAAAAGCCTATTTAAAAAATCAGCGACTGTAATTATTTCTGTTTTAAAAAAATCCAAAAATATTAAAAAATCGACGACAATCAGAAAAACACCTACTAGATAAGCGGTAAAAGAAGACAAACGAAATTTTTCTGGAAAAATAAAACTACTCACACCTGGTGCATTTTTAATGCCAAGATGACTATTGCCATCATAGGGAATTCGTAGCTTGATATGAGGCTGACGCCAACGCCAAATATCGATGTTTTCTTGAGAATTTTTAAGATAGTCAATAGGTGGATAAAATTTAGCTAGGTCATTGTGAACCTTGTATCCAAGGTAGAAGACCAGTACGGTGATGATTGTAATTATTGCGATGATAAGAATTTTTACTAATATCATAGTCATAAGTTATGTAATTAATCCATATTTTCTATAGTTCCCTAATTTATTGAAGAAATCACATACGGATTATCTGGTTGTTCCTGCATCGGGAGCATCCAGTTTTGGCAGATAGCCTTTTTTGGAACAAACGTAATGGTAGCTGACATCTTGCACCATTAGCTTATTGAGAATAAAAGAGCTTGTAATGCTTATTACTGCGTAGGGTGGGCACTGCCCACCTTACCCTTGTTGAGAAGGTGCAAGATGTGAGGTAGGGTTAATAAATATATCCTTTAGAAAAATGAGGTGCCAGAATTCCTAGGGGATAAGTTTTACTCCACACAAACACCCCATACAATGCTGTTGTACTAGGGGGATTGAAGGCGCCAGACAGCGGTTAAAGAGTACTTTATTGGCTGTAAAGTTAGAGGCATTGGTTAGCGCGCTTAAATACGGTAATGAAGGCTTAGAGGTAATACATCAGTTTTGCCTTAATGAAACTGACTCTTCGGTGAGATGGATAGCATCAAATTGGATATGGATAAAGGCGCCTCTCCAAAGTTAGTTCGTCATGTACGTCTAGTTGGAGAAGCTGCTGATTTATTACTAAGTAAAATTGAACAACTTGGTATTAAAAATGATTGCATTAGGTGGAGAAGAAAGATTAGCTAGAGTGTAGAAGGTTGGGTGGGCAGTGCCCACCGTACAGAATTATTCATTAACTAAAGGCAAAACTACAGTAAAAGTAGTACCTATTTCAACTTGACTTGAAACTGATATTTGACCACCATGTGCATCAACGCATTTCTTGACAATAGATAACCCTAACCCTGTACCTGGTATGGCGCCAACATTATCCGCGCGGTGGAAAGGATGAAAAAGTTTAGGCAAATCTTCGTGTGGTATACCAATACCATTATCTTGTATTTTAAAAGTTACCTCTTTTATATCGCTAAGTAACTCAAAACGAATATTTCCACCTTCGTGGGAATACTTAATTGCGTTATTAAGCAAATTACCTAAAATATGTCTGAGCAGATTCTCGTCCCATAACCCAGTATTATAGGCGCCACCAGTTTCATATATCACATTAAGGTGTTTTTCACTGATTGTTAGATGTGCTTCTGAGATAAGTTGACGGCAAAATTGTTCTAAGTCAATTTCATCTAGCTCACAATAAACCTTTCCAGCATCAGCTTTACCGATAAACGATGCTTCGTCTAAAAGCTGCGCCATATTTTTAATGGCAGAACGTATTAACTGAAAGTGTAAGTGCTTTTTCTCTGGTGATAATCTGGCTTCGTTGTTCTGTAGTAATCCTGCAGCAAGTAAGATTGTATTAAGTGGATTGCGAATGTCATGAGATAGCATTGAGACGAATTCGCTTTTGAACTCGTTGATTTCTTGTTCTTTAATTAATTCAGCAGTATATTCTTCCACACGCATTTCTAACGTGTGGTTAACTGTACGTAAATTTTCTAGTGCTTGCTTACGCTCAATAGCATACCTCAAAGAACGTAATAACATGGCGCCGTTTATTTGACGCTTAACTAAATAATCTTGGGCACCTTGTCGCACCGCATCTAAAGCTAATTCTTCATCGTTAGTATTAGTTAGTACAACAATTGGTAAACTTGGCGCCAAATTAATCAAAAGTGGGAGTGAAGCTAGTCCCTCACTATCGGGAAGCGTTAAATCGAGTAAAACAACGTCAAATGGGCATGAACCATCAGTAATTTTACAATGATTTAACTCATGTAACCCATCCCCCAAGCGTTTTACGTGTAATAACGAAAACTCCGAAGATTTGTCTGTGGTGCCAGTCAGCAACTCTTGTAACAACCTAGCTTCTGCCAAGCTGTCTTCAATTAACAAGATTTTGACCAAGCTTTCAACCATAAAAAGTTAGGAGTGAGGAGTTAGGAGTGAGGAGTTAGGAGTTATGAGTTCTAATTCCTAACTCCTAACTATTAACTTTTATTCAATAGGCAAAGTTACCACAGACAGCCAAAAGTCCTCAATTATTTTGACAATTTGAAACAGTTGGCTAATATTGCGGGATTTAGTAATGTAGCAATTTACATGTAAATCGTAGCTGTGATAAATATCTTCCTCATTGCTTGATGTTGTTAGTACTATTACGGGGATACGACGTAATTTTGGGTCTGTCTTTATCTCCGCTAACACCTCACGTCCATCTTTCCTGGGCAAGTTTAAGTCGAGCAGTATTAAATCAGGACGTAGTGCATCTTTATACTCGCCTTCTTGATTTAAATATGCCATCGCATCAACACCATCACGAGCAGTGATGACTTGGTGAGGAAGTGCGCTGTTTTTCAATACTTCTTGGATAAGACGAATATCAGCTTTATTGTCCTCGACCAAAAATATTGTTTTGGACTTTACGTCCTCTCCGCTCACTACGATTTCCTCCAACGGGAAGTGTAAAGTAAAAAGTGGAACCTTCACCGAGCTTGGACTCTACCCAGATGCGTCCTCGGTGACATTCAATGATTTTTTTGCATATTGCTAACCCCATTCCCGTACCTTGGTACTCATCGCGCGTATGGAGACGCTGGAAAATTACAAAGATACGTTCGCTGAATTTCGGGTCAATTCCAATACCGTTATCATATACCGAGAATAACCATTCGTCTTCAAGTCGAGTTGTACTAATGTGAATTTTGGGTATTTCGTCACTGTGGAATTTAACTGCATTACCTACTAAGTTTTGGAACAACTGCATTAGTTGAGTGCTATCTGCCATAACTGTCGGCAAATCATCATGCGTAATTATTGCCTTGGTTTCTGCTGTGCGTTGACGTAGATGTGTTAATGCGCGTTCTAAAGGTACATTTGCATCTATTAGCTGAAATTCAACTGCTTGCATATCAACTTTAGAATAAGCTAATACATCATCGATTAAAGTTTGCATCAAGCTGACACCTTCGACAGCATAATTAATAAACTCCGTTGCATCCTCATCGAGTGCATTACTATAGCGCATCTCTAATAGCTGCACATAGTTAGCTACCTGATTTAATGGTTCTTGCAAATCATGAGAAGCAACATAAGCAAACTTTTTCAACTCAGCGTTAGATAATTCCAAATCACGTGCGAGTTGAGCTAACTCATCAGCTTGGCGCAATACAATATTAACAATCCCTTTGCGTAATTCCAAAGCTGCTTTGACCTCAACCAACTGCCAAGGTAACGAAGTCAACCTTACTGTTTGTTTCCATAATTCAAACGATTTACGTGGTCGTAAGCGTAAATCTCCTTCTGCTTGACTTACTTCAAACGCATTATTAGGGTCTCCACCCCAATTTACAGTTTGTATAACTTCTGGACGGAACCACAATACATAATTACGTTTGGAAATAGGAACCGCTAATAAACCACTGGCAACGTTTTTGTATTTTTCTGCATCCGGATAATGCTGTGGTAAAGAGTTCGTGTAAAATACTTCTTCATTTACGTTAGCTTGCAGCCATTGAACAAGATAATTTAAATCTTCTTCTTTGGGTGTTTCACCAATTAATGTGTATTTTCCCCCAAAATAAACTGCTGCTCCCTGCGCGCTAGTTAAATCTAGTAAATTCGGTTGATGCTGCACTAAACCATCAACAAAATTTTCTGATTGCGACATATATTCAACCAATTTGGATTGAATATTTGTAAGCTTCATTCGATAGCCATAATCTTGACTTTCTTCGCGCGCTGAGATTTCGGAAAATATTACTTTTCCCAAAAACTCGCAAGCTTTACGCAATTCGTAAGAAACATATTTCGGTGTTTGATGGTGACATGCGATAAGTCCCCATAACTGACCGTCTTTAATTAAAGAGATTGTCAGCGAGGCACCAACACCCATATTATGTAGATATTCGATATGACAGTTTGAAGCACTTCTTAATATCGAATTAGTCAAATTTGCTGCTGACTCAGTAATTGGATTTAGTGCAGGTACAACATCGACTGGTTCAGCATGAGTATCAGGAATTATACGAATCCAATTTGAGGCAAATAACTTACGCGCGGGTTTAGGAATATCAGACTCAGGATAATGTAATCCTAAATATGACTCCAAATGACTAAGTTTTTCTTCCCCAATTACAGAACCATGTCCATCATGGTCAAACTTATACAGCATTACCCTGTCAAACCCGGTAATCTTTCTAACCTCCTGCACTATTATCTGACAAAAATCACGGAGATTAGTAGTAGACTCAAGTCTATTGATGGAAGTACGCGCTAAATGATAAAAACTTAAGAACGGAATATTTTCGTGTGCAAAAGTCGGTTCTAACTCTAAAACCAGAAAACCTTCCGACGTGCGATGAAAAACAGCATCAAACACAGCATAATCATCACCTCTTTTCCGCACCCAAATCTTAGTCGGGTTCAAATAATCAAGATTTTCTGCTGTTAACCCCGCTTGAATTTGCTCAACCTGGAAAGGGTCGAGTAAATCAAAAAGCGTTCCTTTTAACAAATCAGACTCAGTTACACCAAACTGAGTATATACATTACTACTCACCTGCAATATGCTCAATTCAGGCTCTTTTAAAACAATCAGCACACCATGCGGCTGAATTTGAGTGTTGAGGTGAATTGGCACCTCTCTCAATTGCGTTAAATTAACACTTTGTAAACTTGTATCATTTACCATCATAGTCCCCTCTCCAACCTACGAAGACACAATTTAATGTTATTTTCATTTTCTAGCTTTAAAATTTTAACAACAAGTAAATTTACTGATGAATAATAAATGTAAAAATAACCACTTTAGCTAATCTCGCTATTGTTAAGCAATAAATATATATATGTAGAAAAGATAAGACTTGCAACGGATATAACGGATGTAGCGGATAATTGGTTTGTTTTACAGGCGCCGTATCTGTTCAGTTGCTAAAAAAAGGAATCATTTGTTGCAAGCCTCTCTTCTCTGTTTCCTAGAAGTCTCTGTGGTAAAGATGTATAGTATAATTGAGTAAATAATACAGTTTCTACTAAATTAATAGTAATTATGACTGAGTTGCTCGAACAAGCAATAGCAAAACTTAAAAGCTTGCCAACAAGCGAGCAAGATGCCATGGCCGCAATGATTTTAGAAGAACTAGAAGAGGAAAGGCTATGGGATGAAGCTTTTAGCCGTTCAAAAGATAAACTTGCTCTCCTTGCAGCTCAGGCCACAGAGGATTATTATGCAGGAAAAACTGAAGAGTTAAACCCAGACACATTGTGAATTCCCGTATTAATGCTCAGTTTCGCACTAACTTTGGTTATCTACCTGAAAAAGTTAAAGAGTAAACTCGTCAAGCATACCGTCTATTTAAACAAGATCCAAGCCATCCTAGCTTACGCTTTAAAAAGGTGAATCCAGAATTACCTATTTACTCTGCTCGAATTAACAAAAGTTATCGAGCAGTTGGAAAATTAGAAGGAGATACAATTATTTGGTTTTGGGTTGGTTCCCATACAGAGTACGATAGATTACTGTCTCAATTGTAAAAACTAGTATTTTGTGTAAATTTCTACTGGGAGGTAGGAAGATTTGCAACGGATAAGAACAGATGTAACGAATAATTAATTTGTTTCACAGGCGCCCTTCAAAAGAAATCTTGTTTGTAATCAATAACTTATCCGTTACATCCGTGTTTATCCGTTGCAAACTTCTCTTCTATGTGCGCTCTGTGTCTCTGTGGTAAAAAGAATGCACAGTTCGTATGCCTATGCTACAAGGTTAAATCCAAGAATTAAACCACATTCGTAATTTGTACGCTTCTGAAGTGAGTGGCAAACCTAAATATATTGGCAACCAGAATATAAAAGCCCCGATAATTAAAAATGTTATTGTTACACCTACCGCGCGTAACGTAACTATATAGCTGCGAATCAATTGGTCTACAACCCAAGCTATCGCTATAAAAGCAAACACTACCCCTGTCATATAGTGGTAAATAAATAAACACCGCGTTACCCCTACCCACGGCATCAAATTAACTAAATAATTTACTACTAAATATAAACCAATCCAAGTATCGATATTTAGTTGTGGCACTACTAAGCGTTTCTGTTGTAAAGAAGGCGCCACTAATCTCCAAACAAGCATCCCGCATAAAAATATAATTGCTGCAAACCCAAACCACCACAAAAACGGGTTGCCCATTGCGTGAACATCATAAATAATTTTGCCTGCACCTTGGGGTAACGGTGGACCAAATACAGGTAACGGGTCTTGGAAACTTTGGGCAGTTTGATAATAATACGCCATCGGTCGTATCATTAGAGGCCACTTATACCAAGCTGCACAGTAAGGGTGAACTGACGCATTGTTACCACCCATACGTTCGTGAAACCCCAAGATTTGTTTGTGAACCTCAACAAAATTGTATTTGGTGTCAAGTAACAAGTGGGGAATCCAAATAATGCTATAAATGATGACGGGGATGATTCCTAAATATATGGCAACGTGAAAAATATTTAACTGCGTCAGGTTTTGCAGCGGAGATATTTGCAATTTTGCCCGATATTTACTCGCAATCTGACTACCAAAGGCTTTATGGCTTAATTTATCTTCATATTCTTCAAAAATCTCACTTTCGCTTGTTTTTGAGCGTACAATCCGAAATGCCCAAGCAATAACCCACAAACTATAGGTACCCAAAAGATACCATAAACCATTCCATTTAGTCGCAATTGAGGCACCAAAAGCAATTCCTGCCACAGCTAAATATATATGGCGCCGTTGATTTTTATTATTAAGTGCTAAAAGTAACAAAAAATGAGCAAGTAAACCGCAAATAACTATATATTGGTTAATCAAAGCGTAACGCGCTTCAACAATAAAAATACCGTCCAACGCGGTAAATAACCCTGCGATTAAACCAAACCTGCGACGGTGACTAAGTTGATAAGCAATACCAGTAACGAGTAATGGGATAAACGAACCAGTGAAAGCATTTATCCAACGGTAAGCAAGTGGAGACATCAACGCACCCGTTAGACCGTTGACTTCATTGTGCCACCAAGGTACATGTTTACCAATCCAAATACCTAAAGCGATAACTAATTTACCAAATGGTGGATGACCATCGAAGAAAGGTACACCTGTCAGATAATCATTACCAAACTTAGCGTAGTAAACTTCATCAAAAACAAGCGTATTAAATCTTCCCAGTCCCCAAAATCGTAAAGCGAGTGATAGTAAAAATATACTCAGCAAGCCTATTTGAAACCATTTTTTAGTCATTAGTCATTAGTTAGGAGTGCGTATTTTATCATCACTACTAACTTTAACGATTTTTAGGGAATTTGGTGTTTTAAATTTCGTCTTTAATTTCGCTTAAGTCAAGATAAGAATCAGCCAACTTAATAAGTTCCTTATTTGTACGTGTACGAAAGCTGACAACTTCTACTCGCTTCCCTAATTTTTTCAATCGCTTCACAAGGTCAACAAAATCACCGTCACCACTAAACAAAATTGCAGTGTCATATTGGTTATCCAAAGCTTGATTGTGCATATCTAAGGCTAATTCGACATCGAGGTTAGCTTTGATACCATCAGGTTGTCGAATGATTTCTTTACTGATAATTTTGTATCCAAGGCTACGAATATTTGAGAGAAACTGCATTTCTTTGTGATTCCTAGAGTTGACACCAGTATAAAAATATGCATTAAATGATTTTGATTTTTGAAAATGCGCACGTAGTTTGCTGTAGTTGACAGTTATTCCTAATTCTTTCCCAACATGGTAAATATTAGAGGCATCAATGAACATTGCGACTCTATCTTTTGAATCAGAAATATTTTTGGGTTTTGCAGCGTGCTGTAGTTGACATATTTGCTGTTGAGTCTTTTCAACTTCTTCTGTCAGCGCTGAAATTGTCTTGGTTAAGTCCGCTATAGCGCCTAATTGAATAACCTTTTGTTGCCGCTGAACTTGGTGTAACTGATTTATGAGTGGCTGAAGGTGGGTTTTTGTTAGATATTTCTGATTTGTCTGATTTATTCGGCTGTTTAAGCTGCTGACTGAAAAATCTTGCTTAATTTCCTTTATTTCTATAGATAGATTGTCAATTTGCTGCTTTAATGGATAAGTTGCTTGTTGAACATTGACAACTATATCTTGACGCGATGTGAGTTTCTGTTCAAGCTCGTATCGGCGCCTCATCAATAATAATGATACCGACATTGGTACACACGCAAAGGCTACTTGCTGCGAAAATCCTGCAAAGATTGTACCTATAACCGTTGCCGCAATTGAAGCGCCTTCGGCGCGGAATAGTTTGTCAGGAGTTGTACCCAGGTTATTTTGCTTGGTGTAAGAGAGAGTCATATTTTTACATCCAGCTTCGTGTTTGTAATCAGTATTACTGATGAAGGGATTTTTTTATTCACTCAGCAACTTTAAGTATAAATACTCATGCATAATTTGTTTTCACGCTCAGTATATGTCGTTAGAGTAAAGCTTGGCTAAATTAACCATGAAGAAACAAAAGATTTCTCCTGTACTTTTTGGTTTGACTTTGATGTGCTTTTGTATGCCGTTCGTTACGATTTCATTAATTATGATGGGTTTGTAGTAAGCACTGAGCGTGCTTACTACGAACCTATGGCTAGCTATTAATGATGAAATTTGTATGAATAAGCAGTAAATTTACTGTAATAGCTAGTAAATTAGTGCATGGAATAAATACGCAACTTTGATGTGAGTTTGACACGGAAATATGGCAAGAACTCAATATATAAGAACTGCAAGCGCGCAGGTTTTCGTTCAAATAGCTATAGCTACAAGTTTGATTGTTGGAGCAAATTCAGTTCATGCTCAAATCAACGCTGGCACCTCCAAATCATCTGATGTTTTAATTGCTCAATCTATAAGTGCGGCTAATCGTTTTCAGATGTTAGTGGAAGCTGATAACCTTTATAAGCAGGGAGAAAAGCAAGCTGCTGAAAATCTTTACCGCAAAGTTAAGCCGAATTTTCCGCCCTCCGAGCCGCAGCGTCAAGCAATATACGACGCGAAGCAATTGCCGGGAGATGCACAAGCGTATTTGCAGATAGCCAAAGAAGGTATGCAGCAAGGGAATGTGGATACGAGAGTCTTTTTACCACTACAAAAGTTGACTCTAAATTATCCTGAATTTATCGAGGGACATGTACTGCTAGCAAAAGCTTGTGAACAAAATTCTTCTGCTTGTAAAGCTAGTGCCAAAGGTGGACAACCTAGAAATGCCGTTGAGGTTTTGGAGAAAGCAACCGAAATATATCCAGATGACCCTGATTTACTCAAGGCAAAAATTAGCACATTGCAGAAAACAGAAAATTATTTAGAAGCTGCAATTGCTGCACATCAATTTGTAGCGATTTATCCTGATTATGAAGAGGCACCAGAATTTACCAAGCTTGCCGACGATAATATGAAGCGTTATCACTCCAAATTGCGGGATAGTTTACAGACGCAAGGAATTGTAAATCTTGCCATTGGCATTGCTGGAGGTGTTATTAAGAAAGATTGGAATTCCGGAATATCCGGTTTAGATACACTGCTGATGCTTGCAGAAGGTGAATCTAAATTTGGTAAGAAAATGTCAGACCAATTAGTTAAGCAGTATCAAGAACAAGGCAAACTTGTTGATGACCCGGTAGTTCTCAATTACGTTAAAGGTATTGCAGGTAGACTCACTCCGTTAATGGGGAGAAAGTTTGACTACGAATTCTACGTTATCAAAGATGATTCAATCAATGCTTTTGCATTACCCGGAGGCAAAATATTTATCAATACAGGAGCTATTTTAAGTACAAACTCCGAAGCCGAGTTAGCTGGGTTATTGAGTCACGAAATTTCTCACTCGGTACTTTCGCATGGTTTTCAAGGTGTCAGTAAAAGTAAGTTTTTTAGTAATCTCAAGAAGGTTGTCGCTGTTCCAGAGATAATTAGTCAATTTGCTCAAGCACAGTACAGCCAGGAACAAGAACGTCAGGCTGATATTTTGGGAACGCGCGTGCTTAGTAAAGCTGGATATGCAGCAGATGGTTTACGTAATTTAATGGTAACGTTAAATCAACAATCTAAACAGCAAAGTACAAATTGGAACTCCAGCCATCCGGCGCCTATTGAACGTGTTAATTACCTCGAAAATCTAATTCAGCGTAATAATTATAATCGTTACGCATTTGAAGGTGTAAAAACGCATTCCAACATGCAAAAGTCATTGCAAGGAATTGCTATTGTTGATGATACACCAACGCCACCACCAGTTAACGCACTGCAAAATAATCAAACTGTAAATAAAAAACCTAATAAAAAGAAACCGACTCAAAAGCCAACTCAAGTCAAGCCAGCTTCTCCTAGTAAAGTAAAATTAGGAGACATCGCTTTAAATTCTTCACAAGTTCGAGAAGACATCGAAGTTCGTATCGACGGAGCAAAACTAGAAACTGCGAGGAATTTCGTCGTCAAATTTACAATTCAAAACCGCAGCAAAAGTCCTTTCATTTTTGTGCCATTATACGGTGAAGTTATTAATGCCCAAGGTAAAAAAATAACTGCGAGATTTTATACTTCCGACTCTCGTGTGGCACCTGGTTCTACAATGAAAGGTGAAGCACGTGTAACTGGACATCCTTGGAGTAATGAAGGTTCTCAAAATCTCACCTTAGTAATTAAAGAAAGTAGTAGTGGCGGTCGTTTGTTCCGTGTTAGTTTTTAATCCCCCCAACCCCCCTTTTTAAGCACCCTGTTAATATCAAGTTTGCCGTTCTAATTTTCTGCTCTCGAAGGTGCCAGT
>NZ_JBXXZH010000226.1:0-15291 GCF_059640475.1 Calothrix sp. CBUCES-K 9914 | reverse complement strand
AGTTATCTCTACACCCGAAGGGTTGAGAGGTGTAGAAGAGTTTCAAGATTCAAAACATTTGTTAGTAACTGGGTATGAAATTGATGACGTAGCAGCAAAAGTACTTGATGCGGCTTTGAATTTAGAAAAATATCAACCTTTAGCTTCGGCTGCACATGCATTAATTAGAGAGAAATACTCGTGGAGTGCAAAAGCACAAAATATTGCAGAAGTACTTTCACTACATCTTCGATCAGATTTCCGACTTCTTGGAGAAGTCGAGAATCTAGAAAAATCTAGACAACTATAAACAAGCTTCTTCTATACAAATTCATTTACTTAGAATATGAACAGAAAACCCTATAAATTTCTTGGTGTTCAGCTAAATGCTCTTAGTATTACTGAATTAAATTCCTTAATTGAGGAATCTGTGAAGCAAAATCAGAAATGGATTATTGCGAATCATAACTTGCATAGTCTTTACATCTACCACAATGACCCCAAAATGCAAGCTTTTTACGCAAAGGCAGAATACACACACATTGACAGTATGCCTCTAGTTCTCATCGGTAAGCTGTTAGGTTTTCCGCTTAAACGAGAACAACGAGTCACTTATGCTGACTGGGTGTGGCCTTTAATGGCAGAAGCTTCTCGCAAAAACTGGCGAGTGTTCTATCTAGGTTCCAAGCCAGGAGTCGCAGAAAAGGGAGCAGACATATTGCGTCAGAAATACCCTGGATTACAGATTGCTTGTGCCGATGGTTATATTGATGTTCGTTGTGAAAGTAAAGACAATCTTGCTACCTTAGACGCGATTAATGCTTATAAACCTCATGTTTTAATGGTGGGAATGAGTATGCCACGTCAAGAGCATTGGATTCTTGATAATTTAGAACGGATTAATGCCAACTCTATTTTGACTAGTGGAGCTTGTATTGACTACGTAGCTGGCGAAGTTCCCACTCCTCCCCGTTGGATGGGTAAAGTTGGTTTGGAATGGTTATACCGTCTTTCGAGCGAGCCAAAGAGACTTTGGAGGCGCTATTTATTAGAGCCTTGGTTTTTAGGCAAGTTATTACTGCTGGAAATTTTAAATATTCCAACTTAGACACAGCAAAATCAAGATGTTGTTTCTAAAAATCTTGTTTCTAAAAGTGCTGTTTCTAAAAGTCGTTCGGAACAGAATGTCTGAAAACCTTTGTTTAATTTGTTTAATTTTTTGACTTTATTCACTAAGTAATGTTGGGAGAATCAATAACTGTGATTGCTAGAAATATTGTTTTAGGTAGTTATGATTATGACTTACGGTCTGCTAAAAATACGTTGATAAGGAAAGGACTGTTAATAAAAATAGCACGTGTATCTACATTAGTATTTATAGATACTATATCTTCAATAGCAGCATGGCTTTTAACACTTGCATACGGTACTTCAATAAACTCTCTTTGGTTAGAAGAGCCATCTATTGTATACTTAAATATTAGCATACAACTTTTATTTTTCAGCACTACTGGACTTTATAGACCCGGTTATCATCGCCGTGATTATTGGGATATTGTCAAAGCAGTTTCTTTATCAGTACTACTATTATCATTTATTCTTATCTACGAACCAAGCCGTTACATTTCACGTTCTTCTTTAGTACTGTATTGGTTTTTATCTGCGGCATTCATATGTACATTGCGTTTCCTTTTTGATTTATGCACTAAACTTGTGCGAAAAAAAGGGATGATTCTTCATCCTGTTTTCGTAATCACTGCTCCTGAAGAAAGAGATTACCATTTAAAGTTAATTCAAGAAGAAAATTGTTACAATATACAAGGTATTGCAGATTCTAGCTGTTTAGATTTAGCTTATCGAGACCAAACATTTGAATCTCTCCGCACGCAAGGTATTACAGAAGCTTTTGTTTCTTGGAGCGCTATCCGAAATCGTTTATATATCTGCTGGCATTTCTCAACTGCTGGAATTACTCTTAAGATGCTTCCATCTGAGTACGAATTTCGACATCCTAATTCTACATTGTGCATGGTTGGTAACATTCACTGTCCGGCAATTTCGGCGCCAATAATTGTTGGCAGTGACTTTTGGATGAAGCGAGTAATGGACATAGTATTCTCAACGATTTTAGTTTGCTTGCTTTCACCTATATATCTTGTAATTGCTATTCTAATCAAATTAGACTCTCCTGGTCCTGTATTCTTCAGACAAAAGCGAGTTGGTCTAAACAGCAAGGAGTTTAAAATTTGGAAATTCCGAACGATGGTTACTGACGCTGAGAAATTACAAAAAGAGTTAGAGGCAAAGAATGAAATTAAGGATGGTGTTTTGTTCAAGCTCAAAGACGACCCGCGCGTAACGAAGATTGGTAAGTTTCTACGTGCGTACAGTTTAGATGAATTACCGCAAATCTTTAACGTCCTAGCTGGAGAAATGAGTCTGGTGGGTCCTCGTCCTTTACCTCTTCGCGATGTTGAAAAGTTTACGAACCGTCACTTCATCCGTCAAGATGTTCTTCCAGGTATTACAGGGTTGTGGCAGGTTTCTGGACGCTCCAATATCGACAAGTTTGAAGATGCCGTCAAATTAGACTTACACTACATCGAAAATTGGTCTATATGGCTTGACATCAAAATCTTACTGCAAACTGTCAAAGTTGTTTTACGCAAAACAGGTGCCTATTAATTGTAGGGTCGTCACTGACGACCTTACCCGAACTATAGAATTTACATCCTGGTTAGATAATGTATCATATTTAAGTTAGCGTTTTGACTAGTAATTTAGAAATTGTGACTTTAATTAAAAGCGTATTAGTTATCATTCTTTTTACATATAGCTTATTAGTTTACCCTGATACGGTGTATGGAAGCACCATTACAGCTACCAGATACTCTCAACGAGCGATTCATAATCCTGATGGAATTGGTAAAATATACATGGGTCGGGAAATAGCGCATGTAATGGGACATACTGGCGCCATGTGGCTAGAACGTCCAAGTCGAGAAGCTGAAGAACAACCCAGTAAGATAGTTAACGCACTCGACCTACAACCCGATGATGTAGTTGCTGATATTGGCGCCGGTACAGGTTATCTAAGTTTTTTAATGGCGCCGACTTTACCACAAGGTAAGGTTTTAGCCGTTGACATCCAACCAGAAATGTTAGATATCGTTGAGTTTTTTAAGCAGGAAAAGCAAATTTATAACATTGAACCTGTTTTAGCAACTCTCACTAGTCCAAATTTACCATCTGAAAGTATTGATTTGGCCATAATGGTTGATGCATATCACGAATTTGAATACCCTTATGAAATGATGGAAGGTATTGTGAAAGCATTAAAACCAGGTGGACGAGTAGCGCTTGTTGAGTATCGAGGAGAAAACCCTTTTATCATGATTAAAGGACTGCACAAAATGACGCAAAAGCAAGTCAAAAAAGAAATGCAAGCGGTTGGTTTAACATGGCAGAAAACAAAAAATCTATTACCACAGCAGCATTTGATGTTATTTAAAAAAGTGTAGAGACGCGATTAATCGCGTCTCTACATGTCTCTATGGTAAATAAAATTACAACTAGGCTTTTTAATAATTCAGGGCGGGCAGGGATGCCCGCTCCACAAGAAGAATGAGGTATTTTGAATTTTAAAGTCTTTTAACTACTTTTTTGTGGAATTACACTCAGGGTTTTTGTTGGACTATTCCATACCACCCATCCAAACTGTCCATCTAACTCATGGTCAGTATCAGAAACCTTAAAGTAAAGCTTTTCACCACCTCTTTCAATTGCAAAATCTGCATTCTGAGCATATACTACTTTAAACCCTTTATCCCTCAAGACAAACATTGTCCATTGTTTCAAAGACTGTCTTGAAGGTTCGTAAGGAATTAAAGGTCTTCTGATTGCGTCTTCGATAACGCCATATAGTTTAGCTTGTTCAGACATTTTTTTTACATTTAAACGCTTTTTACTCATTTTAAATAATTAGTGCCTGTAATTTTAACTTTAGGCGCCTTCTTGTATAACAATGATTATCATCACCTCTAAATAACAACCTATCCGTTACATCCGTTTATCATTCGTTGCCAACTGGGTCGCAACGTATTTCAACCATAAATCCGTCAGGGTCATAAAAGTATACACCTCTACCTGTCGGACGAGTAACTGGGCCATGTGCGATTGTAATTTTATTTTCCTGTAAAACTTGTACCGCGCGTTCAAATAATTCGGGTGCAATATCAAACGCTAGATGGTAAGCTCTTGTAAACGTCAGTTCTGGATTTGGGTCGGGTGGTAATAGGTCAGGCTCCCAAAATAAGTCTAGTATTATACCATCAGGGGTGACAAAATTAGCCACTTTTCCCTCTGCTACTAATTGTGCTAAAGTTGCGGGAATTTCACTACCTGTAAGTTCGTGCAATCCCAATATATTTCCGTAAAAGTATCGGGAAGCTTGCATATCTTGAACGTTAAGCGCAATATGGTGTACTTTTCGTAAATCACCTGGCGCCAATACAGTTTTTAGAGATTGAGGACTTAATACCACAGCTGCACTCCTGTAATTTACGGCTCGTTACTTAAGGCAGAAGCAAACCTCCACATCTAGATTTTATAATCAAAAATAAAATCTTACTATGGCGTTTGATTATTCTTTAGATTTTAAAAATATAGATTTCAGCGCGCATCCCGAATTGTACCGCGTTGGCAAAGGCGAACAAGGTGTACTATTAGTAGAGCCATACAAATCTGAGATTCTTCCCTATTGGCGTTTTAAGTCTCCAGATATAGCCAGAGAATCAAGCGAAAAAATATACGACATGTTTCTTGCCTATCTTGAACAAGATGATTTCGTTGGTGCAGATATGGCAAGAAAATTCCTGCAAATGGGATATACGCGCGCACGTCGCTACGCAAACCATAAGGGTGGCAGAAAATATAAAACGAATCCTCAAAAAGAACTCACTCTTGAAGCACAGCAACAAGCAAGAACCCAAATTCTACCCTATCAAGAAGACCCTATAAAAGCCGAATCTGCTGCCATCTTCAAAGAAAAATGGCAAATTGCTAAAACTAACCTCAAATATCTTCAGCTTTTAACAAAACATAAAAATAGTTATGAACTTTAACTCCTAACTCCTGTACAGACGCGATTAATTGTACCCCTGTTGAGGTGTACTAAAAAACGGCTTTTACGTGCCACTTGCGTAAGTTATTAATAATATTTCTTAGGCTAGATTGAAGATGCCTTATTTTTTATATATTTACTACAGCTTCTTGTAATATTAATTCAAAATTAACGACTAATTTCAGCATTCTTATCACCCGATTGGGTGAATTAAATAGTATCTCTCTCTAAAGACTGATTTAGAAATATATAAATTTTTAGAATGTATTAAATAGGAGGCAATAAATAATGAAAATTTTTAATGTACTTGCATTTGCTGGATTTACGTTGTTGCTAGCTCAATCTAATACTATCGCTCAAACGGCGCCGAATATAGGTAATTTGACTCCTTCCCAAATTGACCGAATTACACCAGGTCTTTATCCTTCTAGTTCTAGAGAATTTTTTCGGCAAGGTCAGGAGCAGCTAGAACAGGAAGTGCAACTTTTACAACAACAACGATTACGTCGTTCTTTAAGAGAGATAAAAGTTGATAAGATTGATATCCAGCGCGACTTGCAAAAGTTGGAACGAGTCAAAAGTAATATTAGTAGCTAGCTAATAGCTGTTCTTTGTTCAAAATTTAAGTAGAGACGCTCCGGTTCATCGCATCTCTACTTCGGTTAAGGAAGGGTCAAAATTTCTACTCCATCTTCTGTAACAGCAACTGTATGCTCCCACTGTGCAGAAAGTTTTCTATCTTTAGTAATTACTGTCCAACGGTCAGGTAAAAACTTAATATCACACTTTCCTTGATTAAGCATTGGTTCAATAGTAAATACCATTCCCGGACGCAGTTTTATGCCAGTACCTCGTCTGCCAAAGTGGGGAATTTGTGGTTCGGTGTGAAATTTTCTGCCTATCCCGTGTCCTACCATTTCCCGTACTACTGAATATCCATTTGCTTCAGCATACTCTTGTATTGCGGCGCCTATATCTCCAACTCTGGCGCCGGGTTTCACCTCAGAAATACCCAGCATCATCGACTCTCTGGTTACTTCAACTAATTTCCGCGCGGTAGGTGACGGGTTGCCAACTAAAAATGTTCTTGATGTATCACCGTGATAGCCATCTAAAATCAGCGTTACATCTATATTTATTATGTCCCCATCTTTGAGTATGTGCTTCTCGCTAGGAATACCGTGACAAATTACCTCATTTACGCTAGTACAAATTGAACCTGGAAAAGGAGGATGACCTGGAGGTGCATAACCAAGTGGTGCGCTCTTGGCGCCGTTTGCTTGAGTCCAACGTTCAGCTTCATCGTTTAGCGCTTTTGTATTCACACCTGGTTGTACCATTGGTTGAAGATGGTCGAGTAAACTTGCTGCGAGCTTTCCAACACGACGCATTTTCTCTAGTTCTCTGTTCGAGAGCAAAACTAGTCCAGTATGATTTTGTGTTTGCTCTTGTCCAATAGTGGATAGTATATTTCGATTATTCATAAAACCGGACTTAATTTTATATTCCTATTCTAAGCTAGCACAGCATGGCACAGCATAACACAAGCTAGCACAAAACTTGTATACTATATTTTATATAGATTTTAGAAAATTAAGAACAAGGCCATTAACATGGGCGGAAAAACAGATTTAGAAAGAGTGGTTGCCTATGTACCTCCCGAATTGAAAAGGGAGTTAGAGGAATGGGCGAAAGTTGAAGAACGCTCTGTATCCTGGTTAGTTGCAAAGTTAATTGATAAAGCTTTACAGGAACGCTGTAGCCAAAAAAACTCATCAAAAGTTGTGAATATTCATTAAGCATTTATAGGTTGGGTGAAGGCTTTGCGGAACCCAACAAAGCACTTAAATTAAAACTTTGGCTATGAAAACTAACGCAGTACGTGTTCTTGATGGTATGAATATACTTTACGAGTTACGAGAATACGAAGTTGATGTAGAAGATTTATCTGCGGAAACTGCGGCTCAAAAAATAGGGCTACCACCTGAACAAGTATTTAAGACTTTGGTAGTAAGAGGAGACCGTACAGGAATTATTTTAGCTGTTATTCCTGGTAACACTCAACTTGACCTGAAAGCACTGGCGCCGCTTTCTAATAATCGTAGAGTAGAAACGGTTTCCCTCAAAGAAGTACAACCATTAACTGGATATATTCGAGGTGGTGTAACAGCGTTAGCTTGTAAAAAAGATTATCCAGTATTTGTAGATGAAATAATTGAAATATTTGATTTTGTCTCGGTTTCGGCGGGGAAACGTGGTTTACAAATTTTACTGGCGCCTGCCGATTATCTACAAGCAGTGAAAGGAGTTGTTGGCGCCATTTCTCAAGAAAAAGTATAAAAGCATAATATTTTTGATTTATAGTAAGTTTATTCTCTGTAATTTCTGTGCCTAATAAGGTAATAATCTTTCTTTATCAACTTAATTCTAAAATTCCAACCAAAATTCTCATTAAATCTTCTAAGTCATCAGGAATTCGATATAATGAAACATCCTGAAAAATCTGCCGTGCTGTTTTTTCTAACCGACCAAAACGCCAAACATCTCCTATTGTGACGGCGCCATAAAACACATCACCTTCTTCAACTTCAGAAATTGCAATTAGCTCCGCTGCAAGCTGTGTAAACCCTCGTGTTAAGTCATCATTTTTAGCTTCAACTACCAACAACCCTGGATTGCGCTTGAGAAAATAATCCAAATTTCCTTTCAGCCAATCATTTACTGATAAAGGATATTCAATTCGCACTTGGCATTGACAATATCGAGCAACTTCCAGCAATGCAGGTCCCACCAGTATCTCACGTCGCGCGGTCTCACTGCTTAAACTAACTAGTGGCAATACATCATTGATTCGCTGCCGTAACTCTTCTAAACGTTCTAACTGACGATTGGTACGTGGTAACTCAAGACGTGTTCTAACTAGAGCATAGCCTAATTCTGCCAAAATTTCGTCTGCCTCATAAGGCATCTCAAAATAAGAGCGAAACGTGTAGGACTGCCCCTCCTGTAAAATACGACGGCGAGCCATAAATCAGTCTGCTTGTAACTATATATAAAAGTATAATTTAATTTTAAAAGCGAAAATCACAAGTTTGAGGGAAGAGTGGGTTCAAAGAAATTTTATTAAAATGATTGGTAAAATTAAGATGAAAATTGCTACACCAGATAAATTACCTTTTTTGGAGTCCATTTGCTGGCAAACAGCAGATGTATATCAGTTTACTCCAGAGGAAATGTTAGGTTGTTATGAGCGTGGTTGGAGATATCGAGACACTTTTAACAATCTTGAGGATGAAGAACTGATTTTTCTGGCAGAGTTAGCAAAAAACTATAATTCTTGGCTGTTACCATCACTTATGACTTTTAGATTCGATTTTCATAATACAGTTTTAAAGGTTCTTGAAAGCTTAAATCCGGAATTGCTCGCGAACAATTATACTTACTTTGGAGGTGGAACTTTAATTACCCTAGATTTTGGAGAATATCGCTGGAGTCAAGATATTGATTTTATTTCCCCATTTTCTACATCAGGTTATAAACATCTTCGTACCATAATACTAGATGGAGGTTATCAAGCATTATTCCGCGATTTCAGCAAAATTCAAGTTACGCGCGGTACAACTGACCAGTACGGAATTAGAATGATGGTAGTTGTAGATGAAGTAGCCATAAAAACTGAGATAATTGCTGAGTCTCGTTTCGAGTTAGACCCACCCAGGTATCCAGACTGGTCTCCTGTTCCTTGCTTAAGTATTAATGACTGTTTTACATCAAAGCTACTTGCAAACTCTGATAGATTTATGGATGATAACGTTAAAGCAAGGGATTTAATCGACTTAGCAATTTTGCGATTAAAATTCCCAATTCCTCAGTCAGCAATTGCCAAAGCTGAGAATGCTTACGAAGTAATTCGTCCTTTAAAAATTGCTATTGAACGGTTTCAAACAAGAGGTTATTTTAGAGAAAAGTGTTTCTCTGCTTTGCAAATAGAGTCCAGTCAAATACCAATAATTATTGATGGTATTGATTTATTAGCTGCTGATTTTGACTTAAGTCTTACGGAAAGAACTTTTAAGGAACAGCATGATATTTTTAATTTCTAGTGTTACATTACCAAATGAACAATAAATAAGGAATAAATAAGAATGACAAAATATATTATTCAAGTAGCAACAAGTATTGATGGCTATATAGCACGACCAGATGGAAGTATTGATTGGTTGCCATCACCAGAAGAAGCTCTTGATGATAATGACTATGCTAATTTTTATGAATCAATTGATGCGCTTGTCATGGGTTCAACTACTTACGAACAGGTTTTAGCTTTTGGAGATTGGGTATATCCAGACAAGCTTTCCTATGTTTTAACCAGTCGAAGTCTATCGACAACGCGCGCGGATGTTGTTTTCAAAAGTTCTGTGGAAGAAGTTGTAAAGGATATCAAAAACAGAGAATACCAACGAGTTTGGTTAGTGGGAGGTGGCTTAGTTGCTTCTTCATTTATGCAAAAGGGATTAGTTGATGAATATATTATTGCAATAATTCCAGTTATTCTCGGTTCTGGCATTTCTCTTTACCAGTCGGCGCCAGAGCAAAAGTTAAAACTGATTGAAACAAAGGCATATTCTTCTGGTGTTGTTAAATTACATTATTCTTAATATTTAAAAAATATAAGTCGGCACCTCTACAATAAATCTGTCTAATGGTAGATGTCATATAAAAACACAGCTAATAATTGCTTATTTTGCAACAATACATTAATCTAACGAGTGTAATTAAATCTAATTGCGGTTTTCTAAATTTAGAATACAAGATTTATGCGCTCTATTTTTAAAGTAAATACATGGGTCGTAGCGGCAACTGTGTCAGTTGCAAGCATTGAAATGAGTTGGCAAAAAAGTAATGCTCAAACTGTATTTGATTTCGATACATTCTATGATACAGAGGTTGTTCTACAACCCATCCGAACCGAGTTAACAAGGGCATCTATCACAGGTAATAATCCGAATGCTTCTTACGGTCTTACTAACTTTAGTAGTACAAATTATAGTCAGTTTAACCCTGTAACAGGTACTTTTACCTTTGTTCCAGATGCTGCACAGTTCGGTGTACAAGATTTGCCTGTTGGTATGGATATGTACTTCGGCGCCAATGCTGACAAATTATTTGGTTTGAGTAATGCAACTGCGGTTATTGACAATGTAAACGGTGTACTGAATGGTTCGGGAACCGTGACAATAACAGGTGGTGAAGGTAGATTTGCAGGCGCCACTGGTTTGTTCAACTTCACAGAAACTGAACCACTCAACGAAGACCCAACGGCGCCCTTAAGAGGTCGAGCGTTTTTAAAAGGTTCGTTTCAAATTCCCAAAACAGTACCAGAACCCAGAACCGACATGACTTTGGTTGGTGCTGGGTTAATTGGTATCACTTTTCTAATACGTCAATATATAGATAATCAAAAAGCCCAATCATGATAATTAGGCTTTTATGGGGTAAGTCCCCGTTAGGTTTAGATTATAAGTTCAGTATAGTGTTGTTTCTCTTGGTTATTACTACGAGCGCACCAGTGGCAATTTCGGAAAATAAATACAATATGTTTTGACAAATTCTTAAAAACTTTAAATTGACAAAAAAGCTTGTACCTTTATTATGAGTTACTTTACGTTTCACCTTATCTTTATTATCCCACCAATTTTACTACTTGCATGGCTTCAACGAAGACCTTTTGCGGACATTGGAGGATATCGAGCAAAGCTTGCGCTTCCTCTCATTGCGCTCATGGCTTTGATTTACACTACACCTTGGGATAATTATTTAGTTTTTCGAGAAATTTGGGGATACGGTATTGGTCGAGTAGTAGCTACAATTGGTTATGTGCCAATTGAAGAATATTTATTTTTCTTACTTCAGCCTATTCTCACGGGACTATGGCTGTCTTTTTTGCTACGTCATAATCAGCCACTACACAATGAGTCTTCCTCTGGTTGGCTAAAAGTAATAATGTTTATATTTGGTGCCATACTAAGCATTGCTGGTTTTATAATGCTCCAATTAGATAACACCTTATACTTAGGACTAATTTTAGCTTGGGCGGCGCCTATACTATCACTACAATGGCTTATTGGTACTACAATACTATCAAAGATAAAGCAACTTTGGCTTAATGCAGTAATCTTTCCAACACTATACTTATGGGTTACAGACCGAATTGCTATCGGTAACGGAATTTGGTACATATCAGAGAAATATTCAACAGGTTTTAAACTATTTGGACTACCTATTGAAGAAGCAACATTCTTTTTGGTCACCAACCTATTAGTCGTTCAAGGCATTTTACTTTTCCTATTGATTAAAACACCAGATATCAAACCCAAAGAAAGCCAAATTTCTCCCACAACCACTTAATTTACGGGATAAATGGTAAATATGAAAATTACCATACCAAAACGCCGTTGTAGAGACGTTACATGTAACGTCTCTACATATGGGCAATTAACCGGACATGATATAACACATATGTTACAAGGAATAATTCGAGAAGGATTGACAATCCACAGTCAAATTTTAGCTAAACCCACCCACTACACTATTTACCTACCTTATGACTATGAAACTTCGACCCGCTTTTATCCAGTGATATATATGTTGCATGGGAGTCGTGCAGATGATACATCTTGGGTACATTAGGTCATCTAATAGAGCATCAGCGCATGGAGCAGGGTTAAAAGGTGAATCTCGACTGACAGAACACTACAAATCTTATGACCCATTCCGTTTAATTCAAAATGCCAACCCTGAAATATTCAAAACTATGAAATTATATTTAGATTGTGGCGATGAAGATTTTCGCAACGATGGATATGCGACTTTCCACATTTTATTACGGCGTTTAAAAATTCCACATTCTTATAGAGTTCGAGGTGGTGGTCATACATGGTCGTATTGGCGGAGTGGCTTAGAAGACGGGTTGAAATTTATCGGAAATACTTTCCGTAGACAGTAAGTACTCCAAAATACCTACCATTAGGGAATTATTCGCAGTTAACTCAAAAACTAATAAAACGCTAAAATAAAAGCAAACGATTCAACTTTGCTATGCCTGCACCTACATCCATTCGTGAGAGAGCCATCGCGCTGCTAGAACAATTACCAGGAGAATCTTTAGTTAGGGCAGTTGAATTCTTAGAAGCCCTTTCTCACGAAGCTTCCAACGCATCGGAGGCACCTTCGGACGAAAACTTAGAAACAGGCTTACTTGAAATTATTCAAAAACGTTTGTCCCCTGAAGACCAAGACAGGCTAAATTATTTGCGTTCACGAAACGAGGCAGGAGAAATTACGGAGACAGAGCATCAAGAACTACTTATGTACATTGAGCGCGTCGAAGAACAAGATGCCAAACGTGCAGAAGCATTAATTCAACTGGCTAAACTTCGTAACGTTGATTTGAAAATGCTGATTGACGAGTTCTCACCTACACATAGCGATGCAGCGTAATGTCAAGAACCCCTGAATCAATGAAGCGCATTGTAGCATCTCGTGCGCGTGGTTACTGTGAGTATTGTCGTTGTTCCGAGCAATTTGCAACTGAGAGCTTTACCGTCGAACATATAAAACCCAAGCAAGCAGGTGGTGAAACAACTTTGGAAAATCTTGCCTGGAGTTGCTTTGGCTGTAATGGTCATAAACATTCAAAGCTAAAGGGACTCGACCTAGAAACGGGAGAAAAGATTGCATTGTACAATCCTAGACAACAACTATGGAACGAGCATTTTGAATGGAGTGATGATTTTACGCAGGTTATTGGTAAAACACCCTGTGGCAGAGCAACAGTTGAAGCTTTGCATTTAAATCGCTTTGGAGTTGTAAATTTACGTCGTCTGCTAAGAAGTGCTAATTTGCATCCACCAGACTAAAAATAATTACATTAAGGTGCGTGGCGCCTTGAAAAAACTTGGGCATATTGATAAAACTTGTAGCGTCACGCACCAGTTCTCAAATGTCGGTTCTACGATATATTCTCCTTACATTAAAGAATCCGATAAGGCTTTTGTTGACATAACCAGGTGTTTGGACGGTTATAAGCTGCTATTCCAGCGACGCATTGATGCGATAAACGAATCAAAAGCAAATTATCTTCCTTAGCTAATACTTCTTCGAGTTCCCAACGCAGTTTTTCTCGCGTGCGCTGTGTAAGCCAGCAACGAAAAATAGAATACTGTACTCGTTCGCCATATCCTTGGAGTAAGTTGTAAGCTTTGCGCCAACGTTTTTGCTCTCGAATATCGTAGCAAATAATATACAAGTGTCGTATTTCACCCATGATTACACCTACCGTAAGATTAATTGACCAAATAAACCACCCTCACCACACCATTCCTTTTCTAATAACCGAACTTCGAGTTCAATTAAACGACGGTAGGTAAGGGAATATTCTGTTGCTGGATGCTTCCAGCTTTCTTGCTTGCGACGTTCATAAATTTCAAGAAATTTGCTTTTACCCTCTTCACTCAACCAAACTTGTTCTCCTCGGATATCAAAATCAGCTTTAACGTCCCACTGATTTCGATTTACTGAAGCCATAACAGTCATATCAACTAACGGTACTCGAAAAATTTCCATCAAATCTAATGCAAGAGGTGCAGCTTGAGAACGCGGTTGATGGTAGAAACCTAAAGCAGGTTCTAAACCGACGGTTAAGATAGCATTCATTACATCTTTAAGCAATAATGCATAACCAAAACTGATTAATGTATTAAATCTATCTAATGTTGGGCGCTTATTTCTCCCAAAAAATCGCATTTCTCTTGGCGCCTCTGATGAAATTAAATTAGGTAAAGCACCAAAATACAATGCTGCTAAATTTCCCTCCAGTCCTAATAGAGACTCTAAAGATTTGGCGCCATTAACTAGCTTGAGGACTGCTTTCATTTGAGAAATTGCTTTCTCTAAACCTTGCGCTACTTGAGTTTTACCTCTAGTTCCCCGCATTAAAAATTTACGCTGTCCTTGCGCGCGGCAAATAACCAATTTGCGGGCTAATTCCAAGCAAAAATCTGGAGCGCTAAGTGCAGCAAATTGACGAATACGACGTTGTATACTACCTTGACGGTTATCAATACTACCTAAGTAACGTCCTCCTCCAGAAATAAAATGCACACCAATACGCTGTTCAGCACAAAGATAAAGTGCTTGAGTCGAAATTTGTGAAAAGCTATGTAATACCAATTGCCCTACCTGACGCGCAGGAATTGTTTCCAGTGGTTGGTTGCGACGAGCGATTTTGATTTTTTCTCCCATTCTACCAACAGCCGTTCCTGGTTCCATAACATGAATTATCTGTCTTTCATCATCTTCAGGAAACAAGCGTATAGGTTGCCACTCACGGTCATGAGCTAATCTAGCTTCTTCTGGTAAACATACTGGCGCCAGTGAACATCGGGCGCAAAGCCGCTCATTTTCTGTTACAGGTGGTCGATATGGAGATTTTTTAAGTTCTCGTGCTTTTTTGATAGCTTCTTTAACCGCCACGCGACCTAAATCATCGAATGGAACATGAACTAACACATTATCAGCATGATAGCGAATGCGACCTTCCTTTATAGAAATGCCAAGAGATAACTCAATTAAATAAGCGTATGCCAAGATTTGTATCTTATCGCTTTCCCATGCTAGCGGCTGATTTTTCTCATCGCGATAACAACGACCACGTTTATGTTCATAAGGAATAGTTTGCCCATCACGAGTACGTAGTGCATCAACCCGACCACGTAAACCTAATTCTTCACTTTGCAGGAATAACTCTTCCCACTCCTCATCTTCTTGTTTCTCAAGCTCTGTATGTAGTCTCCGTCCAGCAAACACCGCCGCATCTTGAGTATAAAGTTCCTCAACTTCTTCAAGGTAAAACAGACGAGGACAGTAAGCAAGAGCATGAAGTGCAGATACACGAATAGTATCAGCTTTAGTTATTTCAAAATCATCTAAAATTTCCATCGTTTGAATGCCCGTAAGGTTAGTTGTATCCATTACGCCTAACGGCATCAAAGGTAAAAGTTCCAAACTATTTTTAGCTCAAAATCTTTCAAAATGCATAATTTAATCCAGTACACATTTTGTGGAGTGGGCATCCTTGCCATTGGTGTCAAGTTAAGGTTGGCGCCCATGCGTCAACGATAGGTTTTGTG
>NZ_JBXXZH010000225.1:0-15389 GCF_059640475.1 Calothrix sp. CBUCES-K 9914 | reverse complement strand
AGCGAAATAAAGGACTGTAGTTATTAGTAGTCATGATAATACGCTCGCTTTTATGACTCAAGATGTGTGGATTATGAGCTTGAACTCGTTACTTGCTCCTCACCGTTCATTTAACTACTGCTGTAACCCTACCTATTCACTTTTACATTTACTGTCTGTCTGCTTGTTACCAGGGTATTTAGTTTTAATGTCTCCTACAGCAGTTTTGTGACAATTACGTAAGTAATTTGTGACAACTTGATTTTAAGATAACACTGCCCTAAGTGCTTGTCAATCATGTCAAGAGTGTTCCAACAAAACTTAACATAATTCTTGTCCCCTCTTATTAAGGCTACGGTGTACACACAAGTCTTTAAAAGTTACTTTTCTTCTCTTTCTTTGCGCCTTTGCGTGCTTTGCGGTTCGTAAAAAAATAACCGCGAAGTACGCGAAGGGAACTCATACAAGAATGATAAAAAGATGTGTGTACACGGTAGCTTATTAGGGTGGGGGATCAAAATCTATGTAAACTTTTATGGTTTTCAGTCACACAACAGTAAGATAGGATGATATCTGTGACACATGTCACACTAATTCCAGGCTTATAAAAGGATACTGTCACAATAACTGTACAATACGGCAAAGCGCCTTTAGTAGAGATGAACGTTCATATAAAACAAACCTTCGAGAAGTTGACACCTCGACGCAAAGAGGTGCTGCAAATGGTATTGGTCGGACAATCTGACGATGTTATTGCTCACTCTCTCGATATTAAACCTGCTACAGTCAGAAAATACCTTGAAAGACTGTATCAAGCTTTTGGAGTCAGTAAACGGGTTGAGTTAGTAAGACTGTTTGCTAACTATGAGCAAGAATTTGTAATTGATGTTACAGAATCTTTACCAAGCACAACCAAACTAGACCTGGGAGAAGCACCCAGTACACAAAACTTTTATGGACGTACTGACGAACTTGATATTTTGCTGCGTTGGTTAGTTGAAGATAGTTGTCGCACGGTTGCACTTTTGGGTATGGGTGGGTTGGGTAAAACTACTTTATCTGTAAAGTTGCTGGAATTATTGGACGCTGAGTCCCGCTTTGATTTTATTATTTGGCGGAGTCTCCGAGAGGCACCGAAGTTAGAGAAAATCTTGGTAGACTGTATCAAATTTTTCTCTGACCAAAAAGAAGTCGATATTGAGGGAAGTATTAGTGATGTGTCACTTTTAATCGAATACTTACGAAACGCGCGTTGTTTAATAATTCTGGACAATTTTGAGTCCATTCTCCAAAATGAGGGTGATGTAGGGTTCTATCGTGAAGAGTACAAAAACTATGGTGTGTTAATTAAACGTATATGTGAATCATCGCATCAAAGTTGTTTGGTAATAACAAGTCGTATCAAACCCGAAGATATTGCAGTCCAAGAAGGAGCAAATTTACCAGTTCGTTCACTCCTGTTATCTGGGTTAGTAGAAGATGAAGGAGTGAAGGTTATAAAAGATAAGGGATTAATTGGTTCTGAATTAGCAATGCGGGATTTAGTACATATATATAGTGGCAATCCCCTAGCTTTAAAAATTATATCTACATTTATCCAAGATTTATTCAACGGTAGTATAAAAGAGTTTATCAAGCAAGGTTTAACATCGTTTGCGGGAATTGAAAGTTTACTGGATAATCAGTTTTATCATTTATCACAGTTAGAGAAAGAGGTCATGTACTGGTTAGCCATTAAGCGCGAAGCAGTAACTATTAAAGAATTATTTGATGATATTGTTAGTAAACCTGTATTTTTTCAATTAGTTGATAGCCTTGAAAAGCTGAAAGTTCGCTCATTGATAGAAACTGCTGATGGCAAATTTACGCTCCAAAACGTCGTGATGGAGTATATGATTGGTTTATTAGTTCGTCAAATATGTCAAGAAATTTCAACTGGAGAGTATAAGTTATTAAATCAATATGCGCTAATTGAAGCAACCGCTAAAGACAGTGTTAGAAATCGTCAGACGGAACTAGTATTAAAACCGATTGCTCAGAGTATATCGGTTGATGATATTAAGGTAAGATTTATTGATAAACTTTCAGAGATCAAAGCGGATTTAGCAAATAAACTACCCCAGAAAGGTTATTTATTTGGTAATATTATTAATTTACTGCTGTATTTCAACATAGATTTATCGGGTTTAAATTTATCGAACTTAACAATTTGGCAAGCTTACTTACGTGGTGCCAATTTAAGTAACGTTGATTTTAGCAATTCAGATTTAAAAAAATCTCGTTTTACCGAAGCTTTTGGAACAGCGTTATCACTTGCATCTAGTCCTATTGATGGAATTTGGGCAATGGGTGATACCAAAAGTCGAATTCGTTTGAGATATAGTGAAGGACAGCAATGGAAAGTAATGAGAGGACATAGTAATTGGGTACGTTCGATTGCTTTTAGTCGTGATGGTCAATTCCTTGCTAGTGCTAGCGATGATAAAACCGTAATGCTTTGGGACACGAATACCGGACAACGTTTAAGAATTTTAGAAGGACATAAACAACGAGTTTGGTCTGTGGCAATTAGTCCTGATGGTAATAGTATCGCAAGTGCAAGCGAAGATAAAACTATTCTACTCTGGCGCCTTTCTACAGGTAAATGCTATAAAACTTTAGAAAAACATGCAAATTGGGTGCGTTGCGTTGCCTACAGTCCAGATGGAAATATATTAGCTAGCGGTAGCAGCGATAAGTCCGTGATTTTGTGGGATGCTCATTTAGGAGAATATCTAAAAACTCTACAAGCACATACCGCGCGCGTTCGGTCAGTAGCTTTTAGTCAAGATGGTCAAACGTTAGCTAGTAGTAGCGATGATTCTACAATTATTCTTTGGGATGTTCAAAGCGGTAAAAAATTAAAAACGCTAACTGGACACAAAAGCTGGGTGCGTTCGATAGCTTTTCACCCCAAACGCAGTTTATTAGCTAGTGCAGGTGAAGATTGTGAAGTTATAATTTGGGATGTTACTACAGGTAAACGCAAAAATACATTATCAGGACACACTGCGAGAGTATGGTCTGTAACTTTCTGCGGAGAAGACTGTCAAACCTTAATTAGCAGTAGCGATGACAAAACCGTAAAAATTTGGGATGTTGATACAGGTGAATGCATCAAAACGTTTCAAGGTAACACAAACTGGTCATGGTCGCTTGCCTTTTGTTCAGATGGTACTTTAATAAGTGGTAACGAAGACCGAACTATCAAAGTTTGGAATACCAATACTAAAGAACTAAATAGAACAATTGAGGCACATAAAAATAGAATACGCGCGGTAGCAGCTAGTCCTGTAGACAATAATATTATTGCTAGTGGTAGCGATGATAAAACAATAAAGCTTTGGAATAAAAACAGCGGTGACATTCTCAACACCTTTGAAGACCACCCCGACAGGGTTCTCTCGATTGCTTTTAGTCCCAATGGTAAAATGTTGGTAAGTGCAGGCGATGATAAGATATTGCGAGTTTGGGACGTTGAAAGTAAGCAGTGTCGGAAAACAGAAGAACGTCACAGCAGTTGGGTATGGTCAGTAACATATAGTCCCAACGGGGAAATATTAGCAAGTGGTAGTGAAGATAAAACGATTAAACTTTGGGATGCTCACAGTCTCAAGTGTTTACAAACGCTTACAGGTCATACTGACTGGGTTATTTCTGTAAAATTTCATCCTGACGGCAACATCTTAGCAAGTGGTAGCGAGGATAAAACAGTCAAACTCTGGGACATCGCAACAGGTAATGTCAAACAAACCTTGAAAGTACAGACAGGTTGGGTTCGTTCGATAGCTTTCAGTCCAGATGGCCGTTTCTTAGCAGTTAGTGGTGGAAGTGCAAATCTTGAAATTTGGGATATAACTACATATACAATATACAAAACTTTACAATGGAATCGAGAAAGACTATGGTCAGTAGCTTTTAGTCCTGATGGAAAGACTTTGGCTAGTAGCAGTGAAGACGGTAACATCGCACTTTGGGATGTTATCACAGGTACACTCTTATATCCACTGAGGGCGCCAAGAGTTTACGAAGGGTTAAATATTACAGGTGTTGTTAATCTTACAGAAGCGCAAATCAATACTTTAATTACATTAGGAGCAATTAAAAACGATGAGTAAGTCTTATTATCCACCTGCATTAATTGGTATCACAACTTACGGGCGCCACGACCCAACTCCTTTTTCACTACCAAACACCTACTTAGACTCAGTTCGTAAAGCAGGAGGTACTCCAGTATTATTACCACCAGGAGAAAGTAATGCAGTAACGCTATTAAAACCGCTGCATGGTTTGATAATTATAGGTGGAGGAGATATAAACCCGGCATTATATAACGGTGCCGTTCACCCAAAGGTATATTCAGTAGATAACGAGCGCGATGCATTTGAAATCAACTTAGCAAAATATGCTTTAGAAAATCACATCCCTGTATTAGGTATATGTCGAGGGTTACAAATACTCATTGTAGCTTCAGGTGGAACCTTGATAGAACATATCCCAGATAGATACGGTACAGAGATTGCACATCGCTTAGAACCAGAACCAGGCATTCGTAAATCTACAGAACACGACGTAACAATTATACCCAACAGTCGTTTAGGAAAATTAATACAGAAAAATCATATATCAGTAGTTTCATGGCATCACCAAGCAATAGATATACTACCACCCGATTGGCGCGCGGTAGCTTATGCAAAAGATCAAGTAATAGAAGCAGCAGAACATATACATCATCCTTGGGCAGTAGGAGTACAATGGCATCCCGAAATGTCACAAAATGATCCCAACCACGAACGTATTTTTCAAGGATTTATAGAATCTACTTATACCAAACAAAACCTATTATCAGCTTGATAATATATTTACGTATGGTGGGCACTGCCCACCGTACTATTATTTATTTTTTATTACCACAGAGGCGCAGAGGGCACAGAGAAGGGTCAGCGCCTATTCAAAAAATCATTAATTAAATCATTCAATTAATTTTGATACTTCTAAGCAATTACCTGCTTTTCTGCTCTAATAGTTCACTTGCACCTGCTACAACAGACTCACACAATGTCCTCACAAAGATCATCTAATTCCCTTTGAGCCTGCATTTCAGCTACAAACTCATCAAACTGCGGATCAGAAGCCCACATACCAGCAAATTCCATCCAAGGATGCAACTCTTGCTGCCCAGAGTCTACCCTTAAAGCAATTAACTCTCCTCGCGACTGTTTATCTATTAAATACTGTCGCAACGTTTGGATCGCCTCATCCCGTGTTGTTCCGACCCCCTTAGCATCAGCCCAACCAACTACGCTTGCGCTCCAATGATTTTCCTGATTCAATTCAATCAACACTGGGTAACTAGCGGGCAGCGAATGATCCCATGATAAAGCCTGCATAATGTTATTCTTATCTACATCCTTTGCTTCATTGTAACGTTTGTTTATAATTAAGTTTTTTGTTGGCTTGTATTTGTTCTTGAGTTTGTCTCTTGGCGCCGTGTTAACGCTGTGCCTATTTTTTATTACCACAGAGGCGCAGAGAATACAGAGCAGAGTCGGCGCCTATTCAAAAAATCATTAATTTTATTTAGGGTTCCACAAAAACTGAATCTGTGAAAAAGAATTAAATAACAAAACTTCAATTACATCTTCCGTGAATTTGAACTCAAACTGACTGTACTTATCACGAACTATATCTGACGTTGCAATTAACATTCAAATAGGAATGCGAACAATACAGTTACCATATTTATATGCTGAAAATATTTTTAATGCTCGCTTCGCTCGCAAAAGAATAAAGAGAAAAGGGTAAAAGGGCAAGAGTATAAAAAACTAAAGAGTTCTCGCACCAACCACAACCCGAAAACCAACGCTGAGGTAGTCGTTGACGTTGCGGAGTCTGAAAGCCGAACGACAGTAGTCAGGATTGTTGTAACACGAACCGCCGCGCAGCATTTGAGCGAGGTTTCGATTATCATTGTCAATTTTGTTTTTTACCCAGGCTTTGCCGTCTGCTGGTTCTTCCTGATAATTTTCATGCAAACTATCAGCGCACCATTCCCAGACTAGCCCATGCATATCATACAAACCAAAGGCATTAGGAGGAAAAATTCCCACATCCGTAGTTTTACCTCGATACTCGCCTTTTGTTTCGTCGGCAAAGGTTTTCTTGCTGTAGTAATTAGCTAATTCGCTTGTAATCGTTTCGCCAAAATAAAAGGGTGTTATTGTGCCCGCTCTACATGCATATTCCCACTCTGCTTCGCTGGGGAGTCGGTAGTTTTTACCTGTCTTATTAGATAGTCTAGCACAAAATTCTACTGCATCATCCCAAAAAATATTTTCCACAGGACGATTATCTCCTTTGAACTCAGATGGGTCTTTTTCAAGGTCGCGTGCAACTTTTGGTAATACAGCAACTGCTCGCCATTGTGCTTGGGTAACAGGGTATTTACCCATAAAGAAAGCTGGAACGGTAACTTCATGCTGTGGTTTTTCGCTTAGATACCCCTCCCCTTCAGGTGAACCCATCATAAATGTACCATCGGGGATGTAAACCATGTCTAGGTCGGCCCCACCTTCCAGGTCTTCAGTAAAATATTTAGCTTGGTGGGTTTCTCGTTTAATGATGGCGCCGCTACCGTTAACGTTAACTGTTTCAAATTCAAAGGTTTGCGCTTTTACAGGTTTTGGCGGTAATTTGACAGTGACTCCTTCAATTGTTAAGGCGCCTCCTGTTTGTTGACGTAGTTGATCGAATTTGCTTTCTGCTCCCCAATTATTACCGCGCGCAAATTGAGCCATGCCCTGTGATAATGTTAATAAAGGATCAAAATTTGCTTCTTTTAAAGGTTTTGCTAAAGTCTCCACTAAGAAAACCATCTGTAGCCAACCAGATTGATGATGTTGCTGTAGCAATGTGTTTAACTTTTGAGTGATTAGCTTGGCTGCTGTGGAAGGTTCAACATACGCTAATGCTGTACATCTTTGGGCTTGGATTAAATTACTGCTGGCATGACTAATTTGTTTATCTATATAGTTTAGTAAAAATGTGGACAGTTCTTTTAAACGTTCTTGACCAAAACGGTTGCTAAGACGGTCTAACAAAACCTGCCGTACAGTTCTATCCATTTCATAAAGTTCGTTTCCGACTTCATTGCAAAGACTGGAGAGGAGAAGGTCTGCTACTGCTATCCAGGGAATTTTCAGCTTGGGTTGAAATGGATAATCCCGCAGACGGTACAATAAGTCTGGAGTGAGGGCAAGAGGAAACGCTGCATGGTATGCTAAGTCGAGATGTTCTTGAGTAAAGCGTTTGCCAAAAGTATCAATACGTTCTATGGCATCTTGAATTATCGGGTCATCTGATGATGCTGAATTATTCATTGTAGTACCCTGATAGCTTTTTGAAACCCAGAGAAGTTAGCAGAAAACATATTGACAATTTTGGCATCAACTATCGCCTCAGCTGTTGTCTCTTTCCAATCATCTTCGGGTATAGGGTTTAACCAAGTCAATGCTTTACAATGTTGTTGAAGCAGTTCTAAGAAATCAAACGTTTTGTAAATTCGCCCTTGCATAAAATTTCCACGAGCGGCGCCTGCATCACTAAAAATTAAGGCGACCGTGCGGTTAGGGTTAAAACGTTGTATTACTTCTTCAACATTATATTCAGTTTCAAACTGAGAATCACCGTACAGTGTGCTTCTAGGATAATTGTTGAAATAATAGCAGCTAGTTTGTTCTAGACAGCCAGCTTTTAAAGCTGTTTCCACTAATAATCTTGATAAAACATGAAACGGTTGCATGGAACCTCTATGGTCAATTAGTAATACCAGTTGACCCGATTTATTCATTCTAGGTCTTTGTACAGGGTAAAAAAATTTTCCTAGTCGCTTTGTTTGCTCTATTGTCGCAGCAATGTCAAGTTCTAAACGCTTTCCTTGTCGTATAGGGCGCCTTAAAGCATACCAACCTTGCTGCATTTGTTGCGCTGTTACGGGGAAGTACTCTTTTGGTAAACCAGAAGGTTTGAAGGAAACCCATTCATAAGGGTTGATTTGTATTGCTTTAATAACTTGAGAGTTTTCTATAGGAGTTTCTGAATATGGACTAGGAGCAGGAGGAAAGAAAAAATACTCGCCTTTATCTTTATCTACTACATCGTCATTTTCTTGTTCTGGTTCTTTATCTGAGTCTTGTGCAGGCACCTTTTGGGTTGCTTCTGTTCCATGTTGAGACTTTGAAGGTGGCGCCTGTTCTTCTACAGCTATACTATATTCAGCATATAGTGTTTTGTTAAAAACTTCGGCAAATATTTCTTCAAACACAAGCCGCTGACTTGCTGTTTTCACCCACAAAGTCTGACATAAATTTTTAATAGAACTGGGGGTAGTCAGAACTGTAAGAAGCGTGCGGTTAGAAGTATCGCAGTCAGCCAGCAATAACTCTAACAATAACTTATAATCGCTGGTGCCGAGTAAAAACCCTGCACCACGCAGACGAGTAAATAATTCGTATAGTGGTAGGTCATCTTTACTCACCGTCAATATCCTCTTGTTAATTTAATAGTTCTACTAGCTGCAAGTCATCTCGACTTTTGAGTAATACACTAGAGTGAGGCAAATTATTTTGCTTAAATAGCTGTTGAATCTCTTGTACTGTCCCAGGTTGCAATGCGCGAAACCAATCTATTAATTCGCTAGTACTAACTTTCTTGCCATACTCCCCTTTTTCTTGCTCCATTAGCTGCCGTAGAGCCATAAACCGCTTTATAGCTTGCTCTCTTAGCTGTTTTGTCCATATCTCACCAAAATGCGCTTTTACTATTGCGATTAATTCCTGTTCTTTTGGAAATTCTATATAGTGGTAGAGACAACGACGCAGAAAAGCATCTGGTAATTTTCTTTGTCCATTACTTGTAATAAAAATAATTGGTGTAAAACTTGGATTTGCTCTAACTTGCTTTCCTGTTTCTTTAATTATAAAGCGTTTCTCTTCTAATTCCAGAAGTAGGTCATTAGGAAAATCTGTATCAGCTTTGTCTATTTCATCAATCAGTACAACCATTCGCTGTTTATTTTGCGAAGCGATAAAAGCATTGCCAAGTGCTTTATACTGTATATACTCTGTATGCTCAGGGTCATTCAAACGTTTATGGATTTCATCTTTTTTTAATGGGTCTATTGCTGCTAATTGAGCATCAAACAAACGTTTTACTGCATCGTAGGTATATAAACCATCTCGTGCTTGGTCACTAGATTTTATATACCAATCAGCATATGGAAAGTTTTTCCCTTCTTGCTTACCTTCATAATTATATTGTTTGCCAAATTCATAAGCAACAGCGCGCGCTAATCGCGTTTTGCCACATCCTGGTTCACCTTCTAATAATAGGGGTCTATTAAGCTTAATTGCAAGGTTTACAGCTTCAACTAGTTTTGGACTTGGTATATAAGCATAAATAAGTTCCCCGGTTTCTGGGTCGATATCCCCTTTTTTGGGTTGAAATTCTATCTTGCCTGTGTATTCCATAAAGTTAGTTTATATTTTTTAGTTTATAATTTAAAGTCGTTCCCATTTTGATTTGTATTCTTCCCAAGGAAGATTACATATGTTATAAATTGCTTGAAGTAGCAGTATGGGTTTACCTTTATCGCTTTCCCTCCAAATCTGTTCGGTGATGGCAGTAATATTTTTTGGTTCTATTAAATTAGATTTTGTTAATTCACTTATTACAGGTAGGATATCTGGACTGTTTACCCAACCCTTCAAATCGTCTTTTTTAAACTTATTAGTCACACAAAGATTAAAAATACTCTCGTTAACTATTTCTTTATAGTTATCTATAAATTTAATTGCTTCCCTCCAATTTGCTGGATTTTGGTAATCTATCCAACACATAAACAGTCTATATTTAATTTTACTTCTTGCCACTTCTGCAATTAAAGGCTTCCAAAAATTATTTAAAATTTGCTCTAAATATAGCTTGTCTCGGTCATCAACTCGGTGAAACAATAATATTATGTCTTGTTCGGTTTGGAGTTTTTTACATATTTTGCTGATGATTTTATCTACAGTGGTTCCAGGTGGACACTTGGGAAGTGCAAGTCCATTAGCTATTTGACTCCATACCTCCTTTAAATCTTCACTGCTATAGGTATCCAAATGCAAATGAACCAAATTTATATCATAATCATCATGGTTACTAATAAGGCAGTGTTTCATTAAACATCTCAGCAGCCAAACGTGAGACGATTTATTTATAGATGAGGTGGCAATTTTAACCCCCACCACGTTATTCAATTTTAGCAAATAGCTTATTGTACTAACTTGCTCACTGTGATTTAGCTTGCACAAAGCCATTTTGAGTTTTTCATCTAGTGGTAGCTCAACTTTCCTGTATAAACTTTTTTGAGGTTGAGGGATTTTTAAAGTCTCAAATTGTTTTTTTTTACCAAAGTCATCAAGTACAGTTTTTTGAGATAATACATGATGTACAAGCGAAGTTGCAGCAGCCGCCGCTAAAGTCTGATACTTATCGTTTTTTTCCTTATCACCCCAGTCACAGATAGATTTGACTAAAATCCATGCTGTACTTCTACTATCTGCTGCTGCATAAAGTCCAGCCCCTTCCATTTCTCCTCCCACTGCTTGAGGAAATGTACCAAATAGGTTGTCCTTAAATTCTTGGCTTCTAGATAACTTTTCTCCCGACAAAAAGGCACCGTAAATAAGCTTGCTAGAAGAATTATCAGGAAGAGTAAAGCTCCAGTTTTGAGAGTTTTTAAAACGATTTAATAAAGTTTTGTCACTCGGAGGAATATCCCCTCTATGAGTTATTTTTCCACCATCTTCAACTTTTTGCTGCTCATAGGTAATAATCTTTGAGGCGACCAGCACATCCCCTATTTTCTGCGTTTCTGAATTTTTACCAAAAGCAATCCCTACCATAATAACAGCCTTGGGAGACCACAAATCTATAGCAACGCCTGTAGCATCTATAGCAGCACCACGACCTATTGCTCCCATTTCACACTTGGTAACCACAGTTTTATACTCGCCGAATTTTCCTAGGTAGTATGTTTCCGATTTAGAATATACCAATAAAACTTTCTTCCTCCTAGGATACGGTTTAAGCAGGCGCCCCACAGCTTTCAATTCTATATCTGTAGCCGTTATAATCACTACATCAATTTCTGCTTGTAGTGGCGCCCATTGTTTTTGAGTGATTTCTTGAGTTTCTGGAAAATTGGGTGCATACCAGTCTTGGTCTTCATCCTTATAGTCCAAATTCTCAACTCCACTCATATCCTGATTTTTAACCATAATTCTTTTCTGGGCGCCGACATCAGCAGTTACTACACTTTGGATGCACTCCTTTCCGTATAGCTATAGATGTACTACACAAGCACTACAAAATAGCAGTCATTGTAAAATTGTAAACTTTTTGAACACCTAGGAATTAAACTTACCTTTAGGAGGTTGTCTTTTTGCAAGCAGCTTGCGCACGGGATAAGTTTTAAATAGTACTATATCAGAACATATTATGGATAAACAGCAGCAAATCTTAGAAATCTATTTTAAGGAATACGATAAGCTCAAGTCAGAACAGGCACAGCGCATAGGCTTTCGTGATAACCTGCTTTACGTAACACTGGGATTATTTGGCACAATTATATCTTTAGCTGTTTCCAGTCCGGCTAACCGTTATGCATTCCTTGTTGTTCCTTGGGTTTGTCTTATCTTGGGTTGGACTTATGTTGTTAATGATGAGAAAATTACGGCTATTGGTAGATATATTCGCTACACGTTAACTGAAAAAATCAAAGAACAAACAGGTCATACGGACATTGAATCTATTTTTGGTTGGGAAACTGCCCACAGGAGCGATAACCGCCGACAAAGGCGCAAGATTCAGCAATTAATTGTTGACGAGATTACTTTTGTTCTTTCTGGTATAATAGCACTAATATGTTTCTGGGTATTAGTCTCAAATCCTCCGTTAGCTGTTAATATTCTTGGGTTTGTAGAAATTATACTTCTGGTCATCTTGGGCGTGGAGATTGCTATTTACGCGGACTTGGCTAAGGGACGATAGTTTTTTACCCAAGTAATGAAGGCGCCGATATAATGCCGATATAATACTGTGTCAATACTGTGTAGATTTTGATCCCCAACCCCCACGTATAAGGCTAAAGTATTATTTTTACACGACTAGGGAATTGAAATGTTAAAAGAACTTCATCTTCAGCAAGTGAGTCTAGCTTCACATTTTAATATTGAATTTGCCGATAGACTTAATATATTTACAGGTGATAATGGGAATGGTAAAAGTTTTTTGCTTGATATTGCTTGGTGGGTTTTAACTACAACTTGGGCTAGCCAACCAGCATATCCGCAACAGGTTAAAGAAGAAAATCCAAAAATTACAGGTATAGTTAGTTCACAAGAACAAACAAGAGAGTTTCAAAGTTATTTTGATTTCTCAGAACAACAATGGCGCCACATACATATACCTACTTTGTCAGAAGAATTAGTCATTTACGCACGTGCAGATGGGGGGTTTTGTATTTATGACCCAGCGCGTATACGTGATAATGCTTATAATTTTAATCCAGACACACTTTGGAATGGCTTAAAGTTAGATGGTAAAGTTTTATGTAATGGTCTAATTCAAGATTGGGTAACATGGCAAAATCAGCCTACTAAATATCCATTTACCTTATTTACTAATGTTATTAAAAAGCTTGCACCTTCATCGTCAGAGTGGATACAAGTCGGTGAACCAACGCGAATTTCTATAGAAGATGTGCGCGATATCCCTACAATTAATCTTCCTTACGGTAACGTGCCTGTCATTTATACCTCTGCTGGAATGCAGCGTATTTTAGGACTTGCTTATTTACTAGTGTGGACTTGGTACGAACATACAAAAGCTTCAGAGTTACGCCAACAAAAGCCAATTAATCAAATTGTCTTATTAATTGATGAGACAGAATCTCACCTACATCCTCGATGGCAAAGAGTGATTTTACCAGCAATTTTAGAAGTAGTTAAGCAATTAAGTCCTCAAATTAAAATACAAGCTTTAGTAACTACTCATTCTCCACTTGTTCTTGCTTCTCTAGAACCAACTTTTGATGAATTAGAAGATAAATTATTTTTATTTAAATTAGAGGGTAGACAAGTTAATCTTGATGAAATACCTTGGTCTAAACAGGGAGATACAGTTGGATGGTTAACATCAGAAATTTTTGGACTCAAACAAGCTCGTTCTCAAGAGGCCGAAATTGCCATCGAAGCGGCTGAAGCATGGATGCGCGCGGATAATTTAAGTGCTTTTCCTGAAAACTTAAAAACTCATAAAAAAATTCATCAGGAGCTTCAAAGACTTTTACCTGGACATGACCCATTCTGGCCTCGTTGGATAGTTATAACAGAAAAAATAAATTCTGATTTATCAGGGGTTTCATAAACAATGATACCTGTCAATCCTCCACCAAAACCACTTGATTTTGATGAGAAAGCGCGACAACCAGGAAATGCTTGGTTGATAAAAAATCCAGACCCAAAAAAAGGAGTAAAAGATTATTGGTCGCCATTTAAAAGTCAATTAGCTGATGGATTTAATAATCTTTGTGGTTATAGCGCTATGTACGAACCAGTAGGTACAGTCGAGCATTATCTGAGTCGTGACAATTATCGTAATCTTGCTTATGAATGGAGTAATTTTCGCTTTGCTTCTGCTTGGATTAATAGTAGTAAAGGTACATTAGATGACTTAGTTCTTGACCCATTCGATATAGGAAAAGATTGGTTTGAAATCTTACTTCCTTCATTACAACTAGTTTTAACAGATAAAGTTCCCCCTCAACAACGTCAAAAAGCACAGTTTACACTGGAACGCTTACGGTTACGTGACGACGAAAGAGTTTTGCGTCAGCGTCAACAATGGTATCAACTTTATCTTGATGGAGACCTTACTTTACAAGGGTTGGAAAAAAAGGCGCCTTTAATTGCTTATGCAGTGAAAAAACAGCAGCAACTAAGTTAAAAAGCCGAAAAAAATTGGCAACGGATGATAAACGGATGTAACGGATAAGTAATTTTAACTCGATTTAGAATATTATCACTTTGGGACGAGTCGGTGCGTGACGCTACAAGTCCTATAACTGCGTTGAAGTTTTTTGGTAGCGTCACGCACCCTACGTTTTTGATGTGGCACACAGCGTAAGTATTTTATCTGGCACACAGCGTAACTGACATCTTGCACCTCTACGTATTAATTCTTGCTTGAAAATAAATATGTGCTTAATATTGCTATCATACACAGTCCATTTTAATGGACTTTTGCTATGAGCCTATGGACTTTTAGTCCTAGGCGGGTATGAGCGTAGTTACTAATTCTTTTTTAGGGGACTTGGGAAATATTGCTGCCATCTATTTCTGGTATTGCGAATGCGTCTAATGAACCTAGGGGAGGTCTTCTTGGCGCCCTTACACTACTTCCTTCTGGATAGCCTGGGTCTATTTTTCTCACGACTGGTTGCTGAAGCGCTTGCCATAGCTCTAAAAGCGCCCAAAGTAAACTGGTTGCGGATGCTGCTATTAACAAGTATGGGTGTATCATGATTTTAATATATCTATTTTGGATATATTATATTATGATATATCTAAGTTAGATATATAGTGACAAAATGAATCCGATTGATTATTTACCTCTGAAACCAGCTGTGTTTCATATCCTGCTTTCGCTTGCTGATGCTGACCGTCATGGCTATGGAATTATGCAGGAGGTGCAAGTGAGGACGAGTGGTGTTGTTAAGCTTGGTCCCGGAACGCTTTATACAGCTATTAAGCGTTTGGTTATGGATGGGTTAATTGTGGAAAGTGCTGGTGTTGGCGCCTGTGATGATGAACGACGACGTTATTACAGTATTACTGGGCTGGGACGAGAGGTTATTGCGTTAGAAGCTCGGCGGTTGGAGGATTTGGTGGATATGGCAAAGGCTAAAAATTTACTTTCATCGATTTAAGTGCGCTAATTAAGGGAGGAAGTTATGTCAGTTTCACGATTAGCGTTACATTTATCGGTTGGGATTTATAGTTGTTTGCTGATTATTTATCCTGTTAGCTTTCGACGCGAGTTTGGTGAGGAGATGGTTACGGTGTTTGAGGATATGGCAAGGGATGCTATGCGTGTTAGGGGGGTTTGGGGTTTGATGGGAGTTTGGTATACGGTTTTGTCGGAGTTGTGGAGTACTGCACGCGAGCAGCATTTGTTGGCGGGGAGTTATTATCGTTTTTTGAGAGTTAGGAATCGCGCGTTGCAAGCTTTTTTTAGTTTGATGGGGTTGCTTGGGGGAGTTTTTTGGT
>NZ_JBXXZH010000224.1:0-15527 GCF_059640475.1 Calothrix sp. CBUCES-K 9914 | reverse complement strand
TGGAATGGCAAAATACCCCTACTCAGTTACCAAATGCCGAAGCAATTATTGTGCTTGGTGGTGTTAATAGTGGCTTTTTTTACCGTTCGTCGGCGCCCACGAACTGCGGCTTTTTGTATTGCAAGTGCGCTAATATTACTTTTGGGCAGTAGTAACGCTTGGGTATCTCGTTATTTTGTACGTTCGTTGGAATGGCAAAATACCCCTACTCAGTTACCAAATGCCGAAGCAATTATTGTGCTTGGTGGTGCTACTCGTTCCGCTTTCTTACCTCGACCAACAGTAGATTTACAAGAGTCAGGAGATAGAGTTATTTATGCTGCACAACTTTACCGTCAAAAGAAGGCGCCTTTAATTATATTAAGCGGTGGTCGTATTGAGTGGTTTGGTAAAGGTACTCCCGAATCAGAAGATATGGCAACAATATTAACTTCGCTTGGAATTCCAAAAGAAGCTTTGATACAAGAACCAGATTCTCTCAATACCTACCAAAACGCTGTTAATGTCAGAAAAATTTTAGAACAACGTCAAATCAAGCGTGTGTTACTTGTTACATCCGCCATTCATATGCCACGTTCGCTATTAATCTTTCAAAAACAAAATATAGACGTAATTCCGGCGCCGACCGATTTTTTGGTTAGTAATGGTGAAATTCAGGAATTAAGTAGTACTCCCAAAGCTGCTATTTTAAATTTATTACCCGACACTAATAATATTAACCATTTTACTAATGCATTGAAAGAATATATCGGTCTTGTTATATACCGTCTGCGTGGATGGCTGTAGGATAGGCGTCTCGCCTGTCCGTCCATCTAAAGCGAGTAAGTCTGGCAACGGCAAAAAATCCTCATCTTGATTAATGTTATCAATATCAATGTTATCAATATCATCGTTGATAGGAATAAGAGTCTCTGTGCTTGGTATAACTTTATTTACCTTACCAATAAAGCGAAAAACACCCGCGCGCCAACTCCAAAAATCAGGCGCCTTTCTAATTACTCCCTTCACGCTCAAAGAATACCGAGATGAACGAACCGCAAAGTACGCAAAGTACGCGAAGGAAGAAGAATTTATAGGTAATCTTCTACCAGGAAGGGAGTAACTGTTCTACTAGGTTATTTGTTAACCATAGTACGATAGAAAATGGATGATGGAGTAATGCTTCGCGCGTCCACTGTAAATAGCCAAAAAATTTCTCTAGCTCAGATTGATCTTCGTTTTCGTCAAACTTAAGAAACAGTAGTTTCTCGGCGCCTGTAACGGTGATAACTGCTTGATTATTACGATAGTGTAAATACTCCTCTTTTTCGGCTAACTCATCAAGCGCACTTCTAAGACTCGGTTCCGAACGCGCTACAGTTGTAGGGTAGCTGCGAATTGGTAAAACTTCTACTTCATAACGTTTAATTATTTCTTCACGAAATTCTAAATCATCGCATACTGCTATTAGGATATTTAACCGACCAAAACTAGCTTCGATTGAAACTATTAAATCATCATACGCATCTTGCTTTTTTGGGTCAATATTAACTTCTTTATTCATCATGATATTAAACCCTCATCGCGCAACAACTGCACAACTATTGGATGTACATCATACCAAATTTGACGGTTACGGTATTCTAAAACATAAAGACCATGCAGTAAATCTAGAAACTCTGATTGTTTTGGGTCTTCTGGTTTAAAATTTTGGTATGTTATTTGTAGAATTTGGTAATCTGTTCTACCAAGGGACACTTTATGTCGCGCGTTCAGTAGCTAGAATTAGAAGTAGGTCAAATTTTAATCTTAACTCCTAACTCCTAATTCGTAAGGTGCGTGACGCTACCAGACACTCGCTTCGTTTTAGGTTTGTTAGTAGCGTCACACAACCTACGTTTATTATTTTATGGCAAAAGATTTTCCTTATATTATCCCTTCGGCACCTGCTGAGGTTGACGAAGTGTTTGGGGCAGCGCAGGTAACGAAAGAATATTATCATGAAGTTCAGATACGAACTGAACATAAACAACACTGTGAGTGGTATCGTGCGACTGCCGCACGTCACCGTCAAGAACTAGAAAAAATGCGCGGCGAATTGAATATTTTTGCGTGGTTTCGCCGACGATAAGCATTTTCTTAAATGTAAACTAAAGTACTAAATGTTTACTCAATGACTTCCAACTCGTTTTCACGTAGATGTGCCTTAAATTTTTTGGTGAACTGAACGAGTAATGGCAAGTTAGCGCTCACAGGTCTACCTTGCCATTCGGTTACAATACGTTCAACTTGCCCTTCTGTGCCTTTGAGGTCAAAAGCTTTACCGCGATGTTCGGGATGATGGTAAACTACAACCGAATCTTTAACACGAACGCGATCGCCTTTTTTCATATCAGCACTTATACCTAACTTTACTGTTTGCACTGCTAGTGTTTCCACCCTCATCCCTCGCCTATCTACTCAAATGACAATAAATTAAATCAGCCTCTTGCTCGCATTCGTTAGCTACAGTTACTTTTGTGATAAGCAGGTTTGTTTGTAAGGACAACGATGTGTACTTACGAACAAAAGCCTGCACAAGCAGGCTTAATTTATCCAAAATCGCTTTGAAACGATAAACGAACTCAGACGGTAAAAACCACCTAACATAACAAGAGATCTAATCATTCCCTAATTCTCACACAATATTGTCTTTGTTAAAAGTGGGGAGTCAAGCCTTATTTATCTGCGAGTTGGACACGCGCGCTGTAAACTAGTCGGTAGTTGCCTACATAATGAGTTAAATGAACGAGGATTGTAACGCCACCACACAAACAACCCTAGACTTACACACCCTATTAACAGCAGCATTAATCCAATTAGCAATACAAATGTTTTGCCACGCTTTTTGGTAGGAGTCGTTTTTATGGGTGGTGTAGAAGGCGCCTCAAGAGTCGGTTCTGGTGACAATTCTAAGTCAAGCGGTGCAGGAGAGTCTAATTGATTCGATGCAATCGTTACACTTTCAACGGAAATTACATTATTATCAGTGTCAACGTTGGCATCAGTTTCTGACTCGTCGATAAATGTGTCGAGATGAAGCGGATAAGGAGAAGTTGCCGCCAAATAATCGGGCGATACGCGACAATAGTTGATCACTAACGATATATTATCGTGACCATTGATTTGATTCGCGATATTTATCCATGCCGCAACTCCCTCTAATATTGTTCGATGTCCATCTAATATTGGTAGCGCTTCAGTTCTCCATGTGCGTTCGACCAAGTTATTATCGCTAAACCCATCCGAACACAGTATCAGTAAACCATCTTCTTCGATAATGAACCGCTTCCCGTGGAAGTGTAAATATTGCGCTTCTTTTGTTCCCAAAGCTTGCGTTAGGGCGCCTGCATCCGCACGAGTTAGTGCTTTACGATATAACATACGACCATTACGTGCTTCGCGCGTTGCAATATCATCATCCAAAGTTAGCAGTTGACAACCGTCACGAGTTATCCAGTACGCGCGACTATCACCAATACTCGCTATATATAATTCGTGGGAGTTTTCTGCATCCCATCCCATTGGAGTTTGAATAGCTTGTGGAACTTGTAAGGCTATTACTAGCGTTGTTCCCATACGCTGTGTACCAGAACGGTTTTGTTCGTTATTGGCATTACATATCAAGTTATTAACAACACGCAAAGAAGCTTCGAGTTGAGAAAGCAGTAAGTCGGGAGGAACGGGTTCATTACTAAATGCTACTTCCGTTAGTAAAGCACGAGCTTGTAATTTTAATGATTGGATGGCAAGTTGACTTGCTACTTCTCCTCCTTCGTGTCCTCCAATACCGTCGCAAATAATTGATACTCGTCCTAGCTTTTCGTCATCTGTACCATTTTCAGTACTATTAGGAAAGCAAGCATCTTCGTTGTGCTTTAACTGGGCGCCGGCAAAAGTGGCGCCTGCGACTTTAAAATAAAGTGGTAGCTCAGAAGCTGCTGAAAGCAATAAATGATTGAGTTGCTTTTGGATGTTTTGTATATCTTCTGATGATGCTAGTGTAAGTAACCGAACAATCGATTTTAATTGCTCGCTAACATTGGATTGTGCTGTATATATCAGAGGTTGCCAGCATTCACCCAATTGTTGTAATGAAGCAGGCGCCTCTATTAATTCTACTAAACGCACGCACCAACCAGATACCCTCAAGTTATCTGGCAGCAGTAAACTACCATGCATTCCCAACTTTGACAAAGGTTGCCACAGTTCTAGTATTTGCCACAACCAGTAAACTTGACGAACCCCTGTTGCTGTTCTGTATGCATCGAAAATTGTCGGGTAAATACCGCTATCGTCAATTGGCGCTTCTAATAGCAGTATGGGTGATGCGGTTTTTTCTGTTATACAATCGTACACGCGCGGTATATGTAAATATTGACTATAGCATTTAGCATAAGCGCTGACTTCTGTAGGTAATTTCTCTGAGCATAACGGTAACTCCTTGGGTTTAATATCTCGCCAAATTTGCGGTGAAACTACTTCATATCTATGAGCGATGGTTTCACCTGAAGCTATTTTCGACGCTTCCTGTCCAGTTGCCCACAAATATCTATAAACTAATGGTGTTTGACATGCTGCACATTCCTTATTTCCAACTGCGTTTATTGGTGCTGTGCAAGTCGGATTTATGCACTCAATTATACTTGATGTCGTAATCATCTAATTTTCTATCTGTGCTTATTTTTACTTGATATATACGCGGTAATTTGTTTAATTTTTTCTTGGGGAAAAAACTTTGTAAATGTATGAGTGTTATATAAGCACAGATTTGGATTTTAGGGAATGTGGGAAAGGACTGAAGTCCTTATTACAAGTGTCTGGAAAACAAAATTGCTATCGTAATGGGGAGTTGGCGCCGTTTGAAGAGAAGGGTAAGTCCAAAGCGTAGAAAATGAATACTGAATTCTAGACTTATATCTTACGCTTTTTACTACTGCTTTCGCCCCCATTACAATTAGCTGTTATCAACCCCGCTGGTTCAAATCAATGCTTTAGTACAATTGCTATTTACTCAGTACTCAGTACTCAGCACTCAGCACTTCATACTCAGCACTATTCAACTTACTGAGTTAATTGTGCAGCTTGAGCGAGTTGACACTTGCTACATAAGCCAAAAAATTCCAAAGTGTGGTAGAAAATTTTGAATTTGTGGGCATTTTGAAGTTCAATCTCCAGGTCGTGTGCTGGACATTGATTTACTGGTAAAGAAGTACCACAAGCAAGACAAGTTAAGTGGTGCTTGTCTTGTTGTGCCAAGCTGTAAAGAGCTTCACCGTTGGTAAGAGTTCGCATTTGCACCATTCCTTCGAGCTTTAACGCTTCAAGCGAACGATAAACGGTGGCTAAACCCATACTCTGGTTACGACTACGTAACTCTACATACATATCCTGGGCTGAAATACCGAGTTTGACTGTTTTGAGCAGATTCAATATCCGCTCCTGACTACGGGTGCGCGAAGCTTTCATGACAGTTTTTTGGTGTGCCGATATCATTTATACTTTATATAGTGACTATGATGTAGCTTAACTTATACTTATAATCAATACCAAACAATGAACCCCTATTAGATGTAGTATAAGCATTAAGAGTCATTCAATTCACAAAGCCAGTGCTGATAAGATACAAAGCTAAAGTTTACGTAACGCTTCGTCCATCCGTATTAGACCCAGCAGGGACAGCGGTGCAATCTGGATTAACCCAGTTAGGATACAACAACGTTGAGTCCTGTCGGATTGGAAAATATATTGAACTTACTCTTACTGCCCCAGATGAAAGTACTGCACGTCAAGATTTAGACAAGATGTGTGATTCTATGTTAGCAAATCCTGTGATTGAAAATTACCGCTTTGAGTTATTGGAAGTCGAGTCTCAAATTGGTGTTTAGTAGGGTAAAGGGTAAAGGTATGAAATTTGGGGTTGTAGTTTTTCCTGGTTCTAACTGCGATAGAGACGTTGCTTATGTAACGCGCGATATTTTACAACAACCGACACGAATGGTTTGGCACCAAGACACAGATATTTCTGACTTGGACGTGGTTGTTATTCCTGGTGGTTTTAGTTACGGTGATTATTTACGATGTGGCGCCATTGCGAAGTTTTCACCAGTAATGCAGCAAGTAATTGCACACGCATCTTCTGGTAAACTAGTGCTTGGTATATGTAATGGCTTTCAAGTATTAACCGAAGCTGGACTTTTACCAGGAGCATTAACGCGGAATCGTGATTTACATTTCATCTGCGACCGAGTTCCGCTCAAGGTCGAAAATAACAGTCTTGTTTGGACACAGCAATATAGTAAAGGTGAAATTATGACTTTGCCTATTGCTCATGGTGAAGGAAGGTTTTATGCTGACTCCGACACACTCAAAGCGATAGAAGACTCTGGACAAGTTGTATTTCGTTACGAAAACGATAATCCCAACGGTTCATTAAATAATATTGCTGGTATTTGCAATTCTACTGGTAATGTTGTAGGTATGATGCCCCACCCTGAACGCGCGGCTGATACAATGCTCGGTAACACTGACGGATTAAAGATGTTTGCTGGGTTACTCGAAAAAGTCGCAGCGATGGTCTAACGGATAGTATAGTAGAGTGGCACTATTTAACGCACCATCTAATCTAACTACCAAAATTAAGGGAAAACGAACCGCAAAGTACGCGAAGTACGCAAAGAAAGAAATAAGATGCATAGCACTCCCCAACGCTTTTTACAAATATAGCACTATTGTTCTGTCTGTAAGTTTTGCAAGGTTGGAGGGATGAACCACAAAGACACAAAGGGCACAAAGGAAGAATGATTAAGGAGTGAACCTGCCAAAATTAATAACATGAACCGCTACTGGTCTGTGTCAATAGTTTTGGTATGTTCTCTCTTCTTAATTCTTTCTTTGCGTCCTTCGCGTACTTTGCGGTTCGTTTTGGGGTTAACAACTGGTGTAAGAGAGAGTACTACATAACTTTCGTCATATCTAGTGTAAAGCCAGGTAATACGTCTTCTCCTGATAAAGTAGCAGGATTTTGAAGAATTTCAACATCTTGATTTGGACGGTAAATTTCCACTCTTTTATTTTTACGGTCAATTAACCAACCTAACCTAGCACCATTCTTAATATATTCTTCCATTTTTTGCTGTAATTCTTTGAGCGAATCACTTGGAGAACGTAATTCTACAACAAAGTCAGGACAAATGGGAGCAAAAATAGCTTGTTCTTCTTCGCTTAAAGCATCCCATCTTTCACGCTTTATCCACGAAGCATCTGGACTTCGCTCCGCACCATTAGGAAGTTTAAAACCAGCAGATGGACCGAATACCTCACCCAAATCACTTTGCTCGTTCCATATATCAAGTTTTGTAGTGATTTTTACGTTACGTCTGTCGGTATCACTCCCTGATGGTGACATGATTAATACTTCCCCTGATGCTGTACGTTCAAATTGATAATCACGGTTTCTTTGACATAGCTCGAAGAACTGCTCATCAGTTAAGTCTATTTTTAGTTTGAAAGTTTTTGTGGAAGTGACTGATGGCGCCTGCATAAGTCAATAATATTGATGGATGTTACTACATTTTAATATTTTAATTAAGAATGAGCGCGCAAATTTTTCATTTTCTTAGCCATTATACTTAAGAAGCATAATTATTTTTTACAAAAACTTTTAAGTACAATAGCGGTAGTCAATTGATATATACAAAGATTATTACTAAATTATTACCTTGCCGTATTAATTTTAATTAATGCAGGACTTACGATATTGTTGTCACAATTGTAAGTCGGTGCGTGACACCACAAATCTTATTGCTACGTTTAAGTTTTTTCATAGTGTCACACACCCTACATTTTTATGTGTCAGCATTTAATATTTACCAGGGAGTTGATACCGTTGAATAATATTTCAGACGATAATGACTTAGTTTACGTAGACTACACTGATTTATTAACTAAGATTTTACAAGCTGTTCAAAGTCAGCAAGTGTTTGAAGTCTGTTTTCAAGGCTTACATTTACACGTTAATATTAATAAAATTTCTATCAGTGTCTCCTCTCAACCCGTGCAAAACCCTTTAGGCGCCGATGCTAAAAGCGCGCGTTGTGCTACTGTTCATAATAGTCCAGGTTCAGATACACGTTTTCAAGAGCTAATTAGTAAAATTTATCATTATGTAGAGCAACAGTTATCCAATTTATCGGATGATACAGTTGAATTTATTGCTGGGATGGTAACTAGTTTACAAGCTTTGACTAGTCAACCGAGTTTGAATTTTACCTACAATTTTTCTTCATATAAAGGATTACAGAAGCAACGTTTGACTTTGAATCATACAGGTAATTCTACTCAGCAACCAGAATTACTTCTCAAGTTTCACAAGTTAACGATATCTGTACAAAATACTCGTGATTTTAATCGACATTTACAGCAAGGTCTCAATAATTATATCGATTTACATCACCAAAATATCACTGCTGCGGAACGCGAAGATTTAGAGTATATTCTAGAAGACTCGGAGAAAGATGCAAATTCAGATTTGTATCGGTTACAAAATCTTGTCAATACAGAAACGCTTGGAAAGCTGAAAAAGTATGCACAAATTTATTATTTAGAGTTTCTGCTGGAGAATGTTAGTACTTCAGGTAGTCAAAACGCAAAAGCTATTGTTTATTTACAAGATTTAATTCGGCGCCTTAAGCTAGTTGAAGCGTATATTGGTGATAGCACAAAACCTGATGGAGATTACTTAGTTAGCTATTCAGGTGTCTCGGTTAATTACAGAGACATGTTTTCACGTGCGGAAGTTTATGAGATACTGCCAATTATCCCTATCATCGATGGACATTTAGGAGAAAACAAAGATGGGGAGAAAGCAGAAATCGAGTTTGTTTTCGGTATCAAGTTAAAATTTGATGGCAAGGTACAAGCACTCGGTGGCAAAAATGTATTTGAGTACCATTTAAATTTACTCAACCCCGATAGTGCAGAACATCAAGCAGGTTTAGCAAACCAAGCTACAAAGGAAACTTTTGTTCGCAAAGTTTTAAAAATCGCTTTTCTATACTACTCCGTTTTTGCTTCGCGTCAAAACCCCACCAAACGAGACTATAATTTTCATCAAGAATTGGATTATGACCCAGTAGCAGCGTTTGATAAGCATGTACTGACTAAACTCCAAGCTAGCGATGAAGTTACAAAACAGAAGTTGTTCCGTGATATCTATAAATACTTCCAAGATTTGAAGGTGCAACTTAAAATCAATTCGCTCAAAGTTCTATTGCGTAACCTGCTCAGATACAAAACCAATTTTAACGCGCGCTCGTTCCCTCTACATATATCCATCAAACAAGGTATCGTCGAAGATAACATCCAATCGTGCTTTAAAAGCAATACTTTATTCAAACCCATTTTAAGAGGAAACCCCAAAGAGAACCTCAAATACATCGCACTCGGTGAAGCACAAGCTAATACTAATGTATTGTGTACATTACCAGGAAAAATAACTTTTAGCGACATTCATTTCTTTGCCACTGAGGACAAGCAGACTTTCACAATGGAGTATGACTTGCGTGGTATCAACGCTTTGCCAATTTTGATGGCGCCTATAAATAATCCTAGCTGTAAGCGTTTGTATAGCCGCGAGTTTTCGGGGCGTAAGTTAATTGTATTTCTGTCTAATAAGTTTTCTTATAACATTTTAAAACCCCCCTTGTAATTAAGGGGGGTTAGGGGGTTAATAAGTACTATGGGGTATAACGTCTCCACCAAACACAAGTTAGCGGTGGCTTGAATGCTCGACGTTGATCACGTTTTAGTTTGCGTTGAAACAACATCACTCTCGTCAAGTTCGACTGTTTGAGTATCTGAAGAATGTTCACGAACTAACTCCTGAAACATTAGGTTTACAACTTTAGCCATCAACTTACCCTGCATGTGTTTACCGTTAAGTAGCTTTTGCCCTTGTTCATTAGTCATATTTTTAAACTTTGAACAAGTTGCAAGTAGGTTATCGGTAACATCGTTACTAGGAATGCGACCTGTTTCTACCTGACACAGTACGTACTGCCAGAGTGACATACGACACAACGCGCTACCACCAGTTTTTTCTACTAATGCATCACCGCTTTGCTCTAAGGCTGTACCCATACCTAGACGCATTTTGAATGTGTCTCTACTGCGGTTACGCTTTACCCGTTTAGTTTCCCCGGCGCCGCGTTTTATAACAGTTTGACCATTGCGACGTTCCTTCTCAATTTTTTTTACTTCCTTAGTTTCGTACTCAATCAAAGGTTTACCATTGGTTAAATACGCTTCAAACGGGTAAATTCTAGACAGCAAGCGCGCGCGAACTCGTAGACCGAAACCGAACTTATCGAACACTTTGTTACATGCTTTGAAGTTTTCATGCGTTACTAGTGTCACAAGTTCTGCTTCTATCGCTTGTTCGTTAAGAGACACGTCACACAACCAATCAGCGTGTTGCCTCAAAGTCGAGTCTATTTTTATACCGTAAGCTACAGCAACAGACTTAGAGTAGAGGTTGTTGAGTCGTGTTCGAGAAGCTGGTGCGATATCGATACGTCCTGAAAGCCAACTCCATAAAGGCGGAGCGCTTCCCGGTCGTGTTGATACCGATACCCTGTGAGCAACTTCTGGAAACTGCCACGCGAGTAATTGCCGCGCGTAGTTAATAATCGGAGATTGCACTCGATTTAAATGTTCCAGTTGCTGACACAATTCCCGAACGCGGTCTATATTTTCTGGTCTATGTATTAGAAAATACCGCATATTTAGCTCACCATTTTCGTGCTTATGGTCAGTATCATTAGGGTATGCAGCCATTGCTAGAGCATCAGCAGGGTCGCTTTTGTTGGGTAAATTTTTACCACCACGATAACGTCTTAATTCGATGTGACCAACCCAAAGTACCTTAATATTAAGTGCAGTTAATATAGATGCCCATATTCGGCTGTAGTGATTGCCGGTTGGTTCTAGTACTGCCACATCAGGTCTAATTTCCTTTAGGTAATCAGCAAAATCGTAAGCGCTTTTCTGCTTTTTTCTTGCGTCAGGATTCGAGAAAAATGTAGGATATAAAGTGTTGGCTTTATTTCTTGTTTTTTCCCAATACGTTCGCAAGCCACCGATTGGATAGGAGTCCAGTAGGTGGAGTGTGACGCTACTTTTAGAAACGTCTACCCCTAGCGTTTTTAATTTAGTTGTCATGGTGCTGTTAGTCTGAGTGTTGTAATTTTAATAACCCAGGTGCAAGCGCGTGAATCACCCTAACGCCTCGCATATTGCAGGCGCGATTCTGTTCTAAACGCACTGGGTATCCGTAGGAGTTGAGGAGCTGCGCTTGAAATACATAACACCAAAGGCGCATTTCCTTACTAACGCCGCGTCCTCACGCATTACGGATGCGAAACTGGTTTGGACCCAATCCGCGACACTACCGAGGGGTAGTGTTTCGACTACGGGGTTTTACATAGTCTCATCAGGCGGGTAAAATCTAGTAACGAAAGATTCTTTTTCGGTAGGTTTGAGCCTTAAGTAATAAATTTCTGCCCAATTTTGGATTTCGTCAGCAATTTCACCTGATGATAGTGAGCTGTGCCTTGAAATCCAATCACAAGCCGCAAAAATTACTAAAGAGTTAATAATGACTCTTTTTTTGCTAACAGACATTTTTTCAATTTCCATTACTTGCAGCCTCGCTAATTTCTACGTAAGCTTTAATTTGGGCATCGCGCTGTTGTTGGGTCATTTGGTCGTATTGTTTCTCAGCAAGTTCCCCTGCTTGATATGACCATTCCATCATTGGGATACCTGTTTTTGTCTCAAGCCATTGAGCTATAACGCCCATAGTTAGAGCGTTGATTAAAAATTCTTCTTTGTCGCAAACAACGTTATTACCTTGTAGTTTCATGTTCGTCTCCTTAGTTTCGTTCGTACTTACCTTCTTGCGATGCCATTAAACCTTGAATAAAAAGAGCGCGGTCTAATGGTGACATTGAGTCGTATTGTCGTTGAGCATTGCTCTGTAAAAATATTTGCCATTCCTCCTTAGTGTAAGTGGTTTCTTTTTCAAGTATTTGTACAGCAATGCCCATTGCAAGAGTATTCAATAAAAGCATTTCTTGACTGATAATAATGTCATTACCTTGGATATGCATTAATTAAATCTCCTATTTAATTGACGGTAGTTAGAAGCGCGATTATTAATACTTTCTACTGCTTCATTCCAAGCATCAATTAACGCTTGAGCATCTTTCTTGTGAAAGATTTGTTTATCGCCATTTTGCCAGGTAACGTAGACTATCGAGCAGTCTTCGTTGGTTTCAAGTTGACGTATTTGGGCAAGATTGACCCAACCTTTTGTAGGTAGTTTAGCGCTGTACACAGAGGGGGTGTTTATGATAGTATGGGTCATAGTTTTACATGAGATGTAGTGGCTGACGTAGTATGAGAACGTGCAGCCACTTTGTTTATTTAGAACGGTATACCGTCCTCGTCTTTGTCGCCACTAGGAAGTGGAAGTTTTTCTTTCACCACGGGAACAGGTGAAGGTGGAACTGGTTCTTTGTAAGCGGGTTTTTCGGTGTTTTGGGAAGTTTCGTTATCCGGGTACAATTCTTCGTGAACGAAATTAACGAGCTTCTGCATTGCTTCTTTTGGGTTATCACCTTCATTTAAATGAGCAATTGCCTCTGCTGTTCGTGATTGGAAGTTACCAAGATTTCTAATTTCCCTCACTGCGATGGTTTTAATCTCCATTGTTTACAGGTGGCAGGGAGTTACAGAGAAATTTGACGTAATAATAAGCGCCGTCGGTGGCAACTTGATTTAACCGATTGCAGTAGCAATCAGCGTCAACTTTGCTTTTAAAGCGTCGTAAAATACGCCTTTGACCGCGAAGAAGCATTAGCACAGTCCAGGGTTTAACCCTACTTTCTGCACTTTCAGAAATTTGATTTTGCATTTTTCTCCATTAAGAATTAGGGCGATTAAAGGAATCACCCAATGAACTTACAAAAAGTTTTTTCGATTGAGGATGAGAAAAGAGTGACGTGTTGTTAAATAAGCACTTCCCCCAAGAACGCTAAATTTAGTCATTGATAATTAAGCACAACAGTTAACACCAATGTGCTGTTTTAATTGAGCTACCCGTTAAACACCAAGGCAGGTCGTTGAATAAAGGGGGCTGCCAGTTCCCCTCGGTTTTGGTGGACAACAGGTGAGACACTTAAAAAAACTAGCCAAATCAAGCAGGTATCAGGCCATTTGAATCTGGCTGGCTTTAATGTCGTCTATATCTAGACATTATGTCTAGAAGTTGTGTCAAAAGTCAACTACCTAGACATAATATCTAGACGGGTTATCATGGTAAAAATAAGAAAATCTAGGCTAGATGATGGGGGTGATTCGCCCTTGAAGGCAATTAGGCAGGAGCTAGAAATGTCTCAAGAAGAGTTCGGGCGGGCTATTGGCACAACAGGCAGAACTGTTAGTCGCTGGGAAGCAGGTGATAGTATACCTACTTTTACGGTGTCTCAAATGAAGCTGTTCGACCAGTTGCTTAAAAGAATAGGGAAAACAATTCAAGATTTACCTGATGATTTAGGCCCTAAAGGGCGTTATCCAGAAAATCTTTAAATACAAATGCGAGGTTATCCGGATGCTTAAAACGCTTCCTACCTCGCATCTTGGATTAATAACCATACCACTTGGAGCATTAATCCTATGAATATTTTACGCTTAGGCACTGTCACCGCGAACTCTCAAACTAGAAAACTGTTTGGTCAATTAGTACGCTTGCTGAATGGCGATAGTGTTACCGCGAATCGACTGCTAGATAATCAACGAAAAATGACACCAAATAAATCGGAGGAATGGGTATTAGAAAAAGTACTTTCTGACTTACAACGCGATAGACGGTATTAGGCTACTAATAAAAAACCTCACGCGCGCCGTGAGGTTATAACGGAACTGTTTGAGATGTTCTTCTTTAGAACTACTATACAAAAGCAAAAACCACCCCGTCAGGTGGCCACCAATAAATACAGTTGCTATGAACAATACACTTTTTAAACTCGACAGAGAACAGAGCGTTATACAGTATGTTAACTGTTCTCAGTGCCTGTACTTCTCAATACAGTAGAGGTAGTACATATGACTGATGACAGATGGAACCCTAACGACTTTGGGGAAGCTGCATTTAAAACCGACGGTGATCAATTAACGATTTTTTACGTTAAATCAAGCTAGAGAAAATCAAAAGCGGATAGACGATTTATATAGAAAGACAGTTGGTGATGCTGTACCGAGAGAAGTCGAAATAGTACCCCCTGATGACTTCAATCAACTACGTAAACCAACAAAAAACATAACTCCTCCAGTTCATCTGGAGGAGATTATTAAAATTCGACAACAAAAGCTTGCAAAACAACCGCCACCAAGAAGACCACCACCAAACCCAGATGTTTTAGATTTAGCTCCTCCATCTGCAACGCCAGGAGCTAAAACAGGTGGATTTAAAACCATACCTGACCCCAAAAACTTACCAAAGGACATACCGCCGCCAGTTCCTGTAAACCCAAAATATAAACCCCCGCCAGTACCTAAGCCTAAAACTCCTGGTTTACCGCCTGCGCCATCAACCGGAACAGTTCCTAAGCCTGGTGGATTAGCAGCGGGTGGTGCTTTTGCTGCTGGAACAGATTTAGTGTTTCGGCTTGCTGCTGGACAACCACCAGTACAAGCTGTTGCTGGTGCATTAGGTACAGGTGTTGGAACAGTTGCCGGTACTGTAATTGGTGGTGCTTTAGGTGGACCACTGGGCGCCTTTGTTGGTGGAATGATTGGTGGTGCTATTGGTGGAGCTTTGATTGACCTATTTTTTCCAAGTCCAATTGAGGCGCCAGAAATTCCACGTTTTCCAATGCCACCACTTGGTAAAGATTACACGGTTTACTTAATTACTTGGGATGTTACTACTTATGGTGGTAACACGAGTTTCACAACTGAGCTTCAGAGATATGTTTGGGGTCCAATCACTGGCTACACAGAAGAATATGTTCCACGTATAAGTTATTTATCACCTCACAATCTTGGATATGGGCCAATTATTTCATGCGGTGGAGAATGGGGAGGTCCAACGGAAGTAGAAAGACCTCCAAGCAACCCTGATTTTATTTGGGCATCCAGTTACTACGATTTTCCAACTCAAGAACCCCGCATAACAATCAACATTAAGCGGATAGAAAGACTTGATGGATTACCTTTTGACTTTGGAGTACCATCACCAAGTCCAAGTCCTTCGCCACAACCCCAACCACAACCACAGCCTCAACCACAACCACAGCCACAGCCACAGCCACAGCCACAACCTCAACCTCAACCACAACCTCAACCACAGCCACAGCCACAACCTCAACCTCAACCTCAACCTCAACCACAGCCACAGCCTCAACCACAACCACAGCCACAACCTCAACCTCAACCACAACCACAGC
>NZ_JBXXZH010000223.1:0-15617 GCF_059640475.1 Calothrix sp. CBUCES-K 9914 | reverse complement strand
CAGCACTCAGCACTCAGCACCCAGCACTCAGCACCCAGCACTCAGCACTCAGCACTCAGCACTCAGCACTCAGCACTCCTTAACTGTTTTCATGCTGTAGGCTTTGATATTGAGATTGAATTCTATCAAGCACTTGGTTATCCACAGCTTCTTTAGCCATTCGTACAGCGTTAAAAATCGAAGGCGCCTGGGAGCTACCGTGAGCAATAATACAAATTCCATCTACGCCTAAGAGTAATGCACCGCCGTGTTCTGCATGGTCCATACGCTGTTTAATTCGTTTTAAGTTAGGTTTCAAAATAGCAGTTCCGATTTGACCGCGTATACCTTGAGGTAACTCTTCGCGAATAATTTGCAGCATAACTTCCCCAACTGCTTCAGCAAACTTGAGCAGCACGTTACCCACAAAACCGTCACAAACAATCACATCAAAGTTGCCAGATAAGACATCACGCCCTTCAGCGTTGCCGATAAACTGGATGTGAGGGTTTTCGCGTAACATTTGATTCGCACGAACTGCTGCATCATTGCCCTTACTGTCTTCTTCGCCAATATTTAACAAACCTACCTTGGGTTCATTTATACCCAGTACATACTGACTATAAACTGACCCCATTAAGGCAAACTGTTCGAGAAATTTTGGACGGCAGTCTACGTTGGCGCCAACGTCAAGTATTAGAACTTGCTTACTAGCTACCATCGTTGGAAATACTGCTCCGATAGCTGGACGGTCAATACCCTTGAGTCTTCCCAAACGCAGCAGAGCCGATGCCATTGCTGCACCAGAATGACCAGCAGAAATAACTGCATCCGCGCGTTTTTGTTTGACCAAATCCATAGCTACATTGATGGAGGACTTCGGTTTGCGCCGGATAGCGCTTAAAGGCTCCTCCTCCATTTCAATTGCCCCAAGGGAAGGAACAATCTCAATCTGCGCCGTATTAGTTTTTGGTGGCAGCACAGCTTCAATCTGTTGGGGATCACCCACCAACAATACTTCAACACCCAGTTCTTCACGTGCCCGCAGTGCGCCAGTCACGATTTCACCGGGTGCGCGATCCCCTCCCATTGCGTCAATTGCGATCCTCACGCAAGTCGATCCCATTGCTTAAAGCTTCTAGAAACCTTACAAATTTTACCAGATGGCTCTACCTAAAGTAGCAAGCATCTTTCTTCCCAATCGGTTGTAACTACGTTAACAATTATTGACAATTCATACAAGGGGTATTCATTTTAATAGTTAGAAGTTAGGAGTTAGGAGTTAGAAGCTATAAAGATCAAGTGAATCATCCAGATTAGTCGAACAACCGCAGAAGAAAGTAGAAAATTCATCCAATTTGGACTTGACTTTTACCTCATGTGCAAAAACTCCCCATCGACCCTAACAATTTGAGCGTAGCGAGCGGCGCCTATATTTAATTTGTTAGTAGTTTCTTGATTTATAACTTCAATGCTCAATTGTTAGGCAAATTCTATCTGTTTTTAAACACATTAAAAAAGGCTTAAAAGTGATCATTTTAGCCAAAGTCTGTATTAAATGTGTTAAACCCTACTTCCGTAATCATAAATCATTGGTTACTATTATTACTCGATTATCAAAATTGTAAAAGATAGTTAATATCACATCAAGTTAAAATTAACATCCCTATTGAGGACTAAATATGCTGGAATTAATTGGCTCAGGCTTGTTTTCACTGTGGCTTGAAATAGCAGGAGTGCAAGTCAAGCCTTTGGATGCTTTAGAAGCATTGGCGTGGCAAAGTAGCCCAGGTTTAGTCCTTGCCCCCGACCCCAATCCAGCAGGAACCATAACAGTTGAGCAGTATTTCAAAGACCTGATTACTGCCAAGTTGGTAGCTGGCAACACGATGCAGAGTCAGGGAATTTGGATGCAGTCTGGACCTATTTTAATGGCAAACCATGAAGGTACAACGCCAGTACCAGCCGCATCACTGACAAAAATTGCAACTTCACTCGTATCTTTAACAACATTAGGCGCCGAACATAAATTTCAAACATTGATCAGCGCTACAGGATCAATAAAAAATGGAGTGTTGGAAGGAGATTTAGTAATAACTGGTGGTGGCGACCCTTTATTTGTGATCCAAGATGCAATTACACTTGGCAACACGCTTAATCAAATGGGCATTAAGCAAGTCAAAGGTAATTTAATCATTACTGGCAACTTTGCCATGAACTTCCAGCGAAACCCAACGCTTGCAGGTCAATTCTTCAAACAAACCCTTAATCCTGCAACTTGGACGCGCGATATTAACCTGTATTACTCAGCAATGCCCAAAGGTACACCCAAACCCCAATTAACAATTCTGGGCAAAGTCGAGCTAGCAACTCAAACTGTTCCTCAAAGTAATTTATTAATCAGACACTATTCTTTACCGCTTAAACAACTGATTAACGAAATGAACATATTCAGCAACAACGAAATGGCTGAAATGTTAGCGGAGGCAGTTGGAGGGTCTACGGTTGTTCAGTCAAAAGCTGCTAGACTAGCGCGCGTTCCGGACTCTGAAATTCAGTTAATCAACGGTTCCGGACTCGGAGTCGAAAATCGTATTTCTCCCCGTGCCGTTTGTGCAATGCTAATGGTGCTGCAACGCGAAGCAGTCGCAAACAACATGACACTCGCTGATTTATTCCCAACCTCTGGTTTTGACCATCGTGGCACAGTACACGCGCGTCACCTGCCCAACGCCACAGTTATGAAAACTGGTACACTTCGTGATGTTAGCGCCTTAGCAGGTGTCTTACCAACGCGCGACCGTGGTTTAGTATGGTTTGCCATCATCAACCGTGGTCCAGGAGTTGGCGCCTTCCGTGCTGAACAAGATAAACTCTTACAAAATCTAGTCAAACAGCTCCAAGTTCCAGACTCAGTACCACTCGCTATTACTCCTCACGCAGCTAACAAAGCTTTACCACTGCTTGGTGACGCACAACGTAACGAAATCGTATTTAAAGGGTAGGGTGTGTGAAGGCTACTACGATTTTGAAACGAAGCTAACAATCTAATAGCCTTCACGCACCGGAGTTATTGCCACTGATTCATTCTAAAAAGGAAAATAGTAATTGGATGTTGCGGGCGCACGCGCGTATCGCTGAAGTTCGGGTATCAAAACCATTATGGCGGAACAAATTAATCACAAAACTGCGAAGAATCGAGAAATTGGCTTTCTTCATAACCCTCAACCATTTGAGCTTTGTCTTCCTGCACAATTGCTACATTGTTTTGTTGGCGCCCGGACGCTCTTGAGCAGCTTTCTCGCTTGAGTTTGTTATCCTGGTAATAATTGAATCATTTTTCTCTGAAGGATGAAACAGCCCTGCCGCGATTTCGGGGAGATTAATTATGTTATGGTCAGGTGCGTGACGCTACTAGATTATTAGCTTCGTTTCAAAATTGTTATGCCGTCACACACCCTACGGTTGTTGAGGAATAATATTGGTAATTACTCTACTATTGTTGTTACTGCTGCTTCTAACAACTATATTTTCTTGTTGAATATTACCGGTTGCCGTGTCACCTGTAAAAGTTAACGGTGGCTGAACTTGCTGGTAAAATACATTTCCCTCAGCTTCCACTTGCTGATTACTTAAATACCATGTTAATTTGTCTGATTTAATTGTTTGGCGCCGCTGTCCAACTCCATTCACGTTGCCCTGTAAATATACAATTTGCTGTGGTATTCTTAGTTCTCCTTGATTTGCTGTGACTAGTACATTTTCAGTACGATGTAGTACGCGGACTGGAGTTTTGGTCGTAACAAGTTCTTTATTAAGATTCCATGCCATCGAGCTACTAGTAATTTGTATTGGTGGTTGACCTAGTTCAGCTTGAGCATTTTTAGTAATGGTAACAATCTTTGTACTCAAATCAACTTCTGCCGCGTCACCTCTACCCCGGTCACTAATTTGATTGTTTTTCAAACGCTCAAATTCTAGCGTCCGGTCGGCAACTAGTTTTTGTTCTTTCAAAAGCCAAGTTAAATGCTCGGTTCGTAATCTTAATGGGGGATCAATCGAATTTGCTACCACACTACCAAAAAAATCTACTTTTTGTTCACGAGTTTTCGCGCGCGCTTCTTGTGCTACCGCAGTAAGTTGTTTGTGAGTACCGTTCAACTGGTTACGGACGATTAATAAGTCCTCTTTCGGGCGCCACTCTAATTCATTCCCTCGCAATATCACGCCATTCTTCGGGTCTGTTGCGACTATTTTACCTCTAAGTAATAACTGCTTACCTTTTTGCTGAATATCTGCTTTTTCGGCGGTAACTTGATAGACTATTTTTCCGTCTTGATATAACTCGCCATAAGGACTTTCGAGTTGACCAACTTCCTTTTCTTTCGCATATCTACCCTTTTTCGCATTTACTCTCCAAATTAGCCTTCCTGACTCATCAGTCGCATCAAGCGAACCTTCAAACAAAGTTAACTGACTATCGTTAGGTTGATTTGTCGGTTTAGCACTCGCTTGGGGTTTTGAAGCAGGGCTACTGCAAGCAAATAGCCCAACTGCTAATAAAATTGTTAAAGACTGACGAAACAAAACCGTTCCGGCGCCTGCATTAATCATTCTCCTAAAAACCTCATTTATGGTTCCGGTATTCCCAGATGACCATCCATGTCAGGTTGTTCCAAAAAACCCACTCCAGTTAAGGGTCGATACGGATAACTTTGACGTGGCGTCTTTTGAATATCCTCTTTTACCGCTTCTAAATCAATATAACGGTCGCTTACATTAATTAAACTATCACTAGTCATCGAACGCAAACTGACAACTTCCACCCGCACACCTCGGTACGATACTGAATTCACCGCGTATGCTAAATCTCCATCTCCACTGACAAGTACAGCTGTGTCGTATGAATCAACCAAAGCCATCATATCTACCGCAATTTCCACATCCAGGTTCGCTTTCTTTGAACCATCTGGCAACTGCACTAAATCTTTTGCAATCACTCGATAACCATTACGTCGCATCCACAATAAAAAACCTTGTTGCTTTTCATTTGTTCTATCTACACCAGTGTAAAAAAAAGCACGTAGCAAACGTGAGCCACCAGTCAAACGACACAATAACTTAGTGTAATCAATTTCAATACCCAACTGTAAGGCGGCATAAAATAAATTAGAGCCATCTATAAATATAGCGACTCGACCTCGATTTTCCAGAACCTGCTCAGGCGTAAAAATCGAGTCACCTTCTAAATTACTTAACATTGTTGTCATACCTCGTTTCTTATCTATTTAATAAAGGATACTAAAGTCACAAAAACACAAATTTTGAACGCTTTATGGTAATTTTTCAGGGTTTATAACGTTGTGCGTTAATTTGCCCTGAAGAACAATCAAGAATTAACAAAGAAACAAAAAATTAAAAAACTAATCGTCGTTTAATCATTTCAAGGTTAAACATGTTGATTCCTTAATCATCATTGGGTTTAACCTCAATGCGTTTAAAAATTGGTGATGGTGTACCCAAACATTGTTCGCTACTCAGTAATCCCCATTTGGAATGGGTATCAAATGGCGCTAGAACTATACTGTTTTGGTCATTAAAATCTACTCCGAAACCAAGTTGATTATATGCAGCAGTACTAATGTTTGGGATCACTGGGGATAAAAGATAAACTGCTAACCTAACAGATTCAAGCACTGTGTAAAGCACTTGTTCTACGGCTTGCTGTTGTCCTTTTTTATACAAACTCCAAGGCGCCTGGTCATCAATAAACTTGTTACTAGCCTGTACAAGCGACAGAACCAGGTTACAAGCTTGACTGAAGGCTAGCGCTTCATAAGCTGTTTTTACTTGTTCCCCCAGACATAAACCGATTACTTTAAGAGTGTTATCGGCAGGGATATCCTCTGTTGTAATCGATGGAATATTACCACCGCAATATTTCTTTACCATGCCTAAAATCCGATTTAGTAAATTACCTAAGTCATTTGCTAAATCTGCATTTAAGACATCGATAAACCTTACCTCATTAAAATCGCCATCTTTACCAAATTCGATTTCCTTAAGAAAGTAATAACGAACTGCATCTGCGCCGTATTTATCAACCAATGTGATGGGGTCAATTGTATTACCAAGAGTTTTACCCATCTTCCTACCGTCTTTGGTTAAAAAACCATGCCCAAAAACCTTAGCAGGTAATGGCAATCCTGCGGACATTAGCATCGCAGGCCAATAAACTGCATGGAACCTTAAAATGTCTTTTCCAATTAGATGTAAATCGAATGGATACCATTTACTTAAAGCATTTTCTAATGTTGGTGCATCATCAGGTTCAAGTAATGCGGTTATATAACCTAAAAGTGCATCAAACCAAACATAAAGCGTATGAGCAGGATTTTCTGGAACTGGAAAACCCCACTCTAAGTTAACGCGCGAAATCGAAAAATCCTGTAATCCTTGATTGACAAAATTTATAACTTCATTCCGACGGCTTTCTGGCTGAATAAAATCGGGTTTAGAGTCAAAAAATGCCAATAATGATTCTTGATATTTCGATAAGCGGAAAAAATAGTTTTCTTCGTCGCGCCACTCAACTTCTTTGGTTGTGTGAATAGGGCATCGATGTCCATCTAATAAGTCCCGCTCGTCCTTAAATTCTTCGCAGGATACGCAATACCAGCCTTTTTGCTGACCTAAATATATATCTCCTTTATTCCAAACTCTTTCAAAGAACTCATTCACTATCGCTTTATGATTAGGCGCCGTAGTTCTACTGAAACGGTCATACTTGATATTCAGCAATTTCCATAATGAGATAAAATGGGGTACTACCTCATCACAGAATTCTTGCGGCTTCATGTCCTTGGCTTGGGCACTACGCTCAATTTTTTGTCCATGTTCATCGGTTCCTGTCACCAGTAACACAGACTTTGATAGCAGTCTCTGAAATCTTGCTATCGTATCCGCCGCCATCGTTGTATAAGCACTACCTATATGTGGTAAATCATTCACATAATATAGTGGTGTTGTGAGCGCGAATGTATTTTCTGTTGTTTTGACTCGATTCATGCAATATTTAACAACTTCTTATAACAGTTTTTTATCTTGCGTTTGTAGCTAAAACCACGCAATTATAAAACATTTATCGCGGATTTTCAACTATTCATTTTATATTAGCAAATTTAAACGGCGCCTCCCTGGACGCTAAGGAAAGGCAACTCCACACGTGATTATTTTTGCAGATGAGAGCAAAAAATACGCTTTTTAGCTTGAAGAAGCACGTTTACTGTTACCGGAGATACAAAACATAGTTATACAAAGATTTTTACTTTGATTGGTAGACAGCACAGTTCTACCTTAAGGCTGTCCTATATGGAATGAAGAAATGTAAAAATCCAGAATTAGAGAGTAATAGTTTTAAATTGAGCTTTGTAAAGAAAGTTTGTACTTGAAAGCATGAATGTAAACAGCCCCCTAGAGATTTCTCGCGCCTTACTGGCAGCACTTTCGACAAAGATGTTTCGCTACTACGAAAATCGTATACCCCAAGATGCAAGCATAATAGTCACGAGTAACCACCGCAGTTTCATGGACGCACCGCTATTAATGACAGCGTTATCACATCCAATCCGATTTGCTTGCCATCATTACATGGGACAAGTGCCAGTTATGCGCGAGTTTGTCACCAACGCACTAGGGTGCTTTCCTTTAGAAGCAAACCAACAACGTTATTCCAGTCTGCTCGAAAAATCCGAAATTTTGCTGCGCTCAAAGCAAATGGTAGGAGTTTTCCCCGAAGGAACCAAACCAATGGTTAACTTTACTCAACCCAACCAAGTTACCGAGTTCCAACGGGGGTTCGCGCATCTAGCACTGCGTTGCAAAGTCGATAACCTCGCAATATTGCCAATTGCAATTGCCTCCATCGAAGAAGTCAATACATCAGTGATACCATTAAAGTTTTTAACATTGTTTGACCCGTCAGAACCATTATTTAACCGACCTGGTTGGCATCCCTTAGTTACATACCGTCGAGTCGCAGTCCTCATCGGTCGTCCTTACTGGGTAACACCTCAGCATCAAGAAATGTATCACGGTAAAAAAGCCCGAACCGTAGTCTCAGAAATCAGCAATTACTGCCACTCCGAAATTACAGGTTTGCTCAAAGAAGTATGAGTAGGGTGCGTGACGCTACCAAAATTTTGAATACCAAGCAAGTCTTGTAGCGTCACGCACCGAATGAGCAAAGATAGATTATTTGTACTGTTAGACCTTTCATCGGCACCTGCGAATATATAAATAAGTACTTGAGACAACTAAACTTATATATTGAACATACTTAAATATTTAAGATAGATAAGTACCTCGATAGCTAAAAGATAAAAAGCATCTCGTTAAATAGCTATACAGTAATATAATATATTTGTGCTGATGAGTATCTCAAAAGTAGAATTAAAACCTTGTTTCTTAACTCCGAAAAGATTACAGCCCGAATATCCTTTATTTGTGTATTTACCTGGGATGGATGGCACAGGTCAACTGTTGCGCTCACAAACTGCAGGACTAGAAGCGGGTTTTGACGTGCGGTGTCTAGCGATACCACGTAATGACCTTAACAGTTGGGAAGATGTAACAAATAGTGTACTTGATTTAATTAATATCGAATTAGATCGAAACTCTCAACGCTCAGTTTACTTGTGTGGTGAGTCCTTTGGTGGTTGTTTAGCGCAAAAAGTTGCAATTTCGGCGCCTACATTGTTCAAACGGATAATTTTAATCAACCCAGCTTCGAGTTTCAAACTGCGTCCTTGGTATGTTTGGGCATCTCCACTCATGGACTACGTTCCAGAATGGGCATTTGACGCAGGCGCCATTGGGTTACTACCTTTTCTTGCTTCATTATCGCGTATAACCGAAAGCGACCGCAAAGAACTGCTCGAAACAGTTCAGTCAGTCCCGTCACAAACCGTTCGCTGGCGAGTTTCCTTATTGCGCGAATTTGAAATAGACAATAATAAACTAGCGCAACTTACACAACCAATATTACTAGTAGCAAGCACCGACGACCGACTTTTACCATCACAAGAAGAAGCACGTCGGTTAGCAAATCTTTTTCCCAACTCCAAAATTGTAACATTACCCCATAGCGGGCACGCTTGTTTACTCGAAGCCAATATCAATCTTTATGAAATTCTCAAAACAAATAACTTTCTAGCTGACTTATCAACAATCTCCATACCATCAAAAACATAATAAGTACTATTCTTGTAGAATATTCTTGTGGAACGCAAGTCCTTTGCGTTCCTAAATCTATAAACAAACAATTATTATCAAAATGGAAACAGTTATAACAAAAGAAAAAATTCACCTACCACCAGGAACCGTAGTGCGACTATTAGGTGATTGGCAAGACTATCAAGATTTATGCAACTTACTAGGTGATAAAAGCATACCTCGAATCAAATATAGAACTGGGGAAATCTTATTAATGGCGCCGCTAGCGGAACATGGTCGTAATGTAAGTATTATTGCTGACATTGCTAAAATCTTACTAGATTATTTGGGGCAAGATTACGAACAATTTACACCAATTACAATGGAACTGCCACAACAAAGCGGTATTGAACCAGATTACTGCTTTTATATAGATAATTGGGCAGCAGTCGCAGGTAAAAGTAGAATAAATTGGGGTGTAGACCCATCACCTGATTTAGCTATAGAAATAGATGTAACTAGTTATACAGACGTTAATGATTATCTACCCTATAAGGTTCCTGAAGTTTGGTTATTACGAAAAACCACACCCGTAATTTATAAGCTAGTAGGTGCCAGTTATGTTATGCAAACAAGCAGCCAGTATTTTCCGAATATCAATATAACAGATATTATTCAAGAATCTTTACAGAAAGCGCGTCAAAGTAATGCAAGTAGTACTTTACGCCAATTACGTCAAAAATTTCCAGCGAAATAATGAATTATTTTAGAACAGGCATTCTGCCTGTTCATTCATCTATTAATCCTCAAGATAAAACATAATCTTCTTGCAGAAAGATGCATACTTTCAGGCTTTGTTTAATAATTTAGTTTAAAAGTATTACTTAAAACTATTTTTTAACCATGCCAGACAAATCAGCATCTAATCAAAGTAGTAAATCGCTTAATAAATTTGATCAATCACTAATTCAATCATTAGCACAGCAAGTTACTGGTGCTGGAAAAGCTGCGGCAACTCAAGCACGTAAGTTATTTGAAGCTTCAACGCACTTTACCGGACAAGTTGCAAATACTCTTGGTGACAACTGGTTTATTCGTAAACTTGCAGGAGTTCTCAACCTCAACTGGCTTGTCGGCGCCTCAGATAGCGTTAACTTAGATAAAGCCGCAGAGTCAGTAAAAAAACTCAAGCAAACTTATCCTAATGAAACACCCCAACAGCTTGCTCATCGTATCATGGTGGAAAAAGCAACAAAAGCGGGTGGCATAGGTTTAGCAACAAGCGTTATACCAGGAGTCGCAGCAGCATTACTAGCTATTGACCTTGCAGCTACAACCGAACTGCAATCAGAAATGGTATATCAAATCGCCGCTTTATATGGTTTAAACTTAAAAGACCCCGCGCGTAAAGGTGAAGTTGTAGCTATTTTTGGACTTGCTTTAGGTGGTGGTCGCTTACTCAAAGCTGCTGGCTTAAGTTTATTACGTAACGTCCCCTTCGCAGGTGCTGTAATTGGCGCCAGTTCCAATGCCACAATGGTTTACTCATTGGGATATGCAGCATGTAGATTTTACGAAGCAAAATTAGATGATGCCACAGACCTAAGTTCAGAAGCAATAATAGATAAACTCAAACTTGAAAGCGAAGAATATCTAGAAAAAGCTGTTTCTCAACAAGCTATCATGGATAGAATCCTCGTTCACATGATACTCAGCAGCCATCCCAATAAAACCTGGGAAGAAATATTACCAGAACTAAAAGCCATCAACCTTGGTTCACACTCACTCAATGAAATAGCCAAAAGTATCCATTCTCCGCAACCAATAGAAGAACTACTCAACCAACTCGACCGTGACTACGCAATTACACTATTAGCACAATGTCAACGTATCGCTCAAACCAACGGTAATATTTCACCTGAAGAACAAAAAATTATTGGCGCCATCCAATCCAAATTTAAACTGTAAAATATTTTAAAATGTTGTAGAGACGTGACATGTCACGTCTCTACTCACGTCTCTAGATTGATATGAATGTTACAACCCATCCAGCTTCGGCAATAGCTTCTTTACAAACGCGCCCACGAAAACCCTGTACAATTACATCAATATTTTCTCCAGCGAGTCAACGCCAAAGCCTAAATCAACAGTAATATTTTACCTGAATAACAAAAAATTTATCGGCACCATTAAATCCAAATTCCAATTGTAAAATGTAAGGTGGGCAAAGCTACCCTCCTACAAACACTATAAATCATGACTATTTACGAAACTTTACAAACAAAATGTGAAGATATTCTAAAAACTGCTACTAAGTATGGAGCATTTAACGTCCGTATTTTTGGCTCTGTTGCAAGTCGAGAAGCTGATGCAGCAAGTGATGTAGATTTTTTGGTAGATATGGAACCCGGACGTAGCCTTTTTGACATGGGTGGATTGTTAATGGAATTACAAGAAATTTTAGGTTGCGATGTAGATGTTGTGACGGAAAATGGTTTACGCCAACGTATTAGAGAAAGAGTGCTGAGTGAAGCAATTCCTTTATGAGAGATAACCGTGAAAAATTAAGAGATATTTTAGAAGCCATTGAACGAGTTACTTTTCTTCTCTTTCTTCGTGCCCTTTGTGTCTTTGTGGTTCCTTAAAAAATAAACCACATAATCCGGAGGATTTCCCGCAGGGTAGGCACGCTCGTACACAAAGGACGAATATTGAGGAGGATTATTAAAGATGTGTGTACACCGTAGCCTTATTAAGGGACATTAGTTCTATTCTCTTAATCCAAATTTGTCAACCGTACAAAGATATATATCAAGAGTATCAACCTGCCTCTATCTAAAGGTGCATCTATGAACTGCTTTAAAGCTTTAAGCTAGTTCTGATATACCTCTAAGGTCTTGTACGTAAATAAAGATTGTATTAAATTATATAATAAATCAGTGAAAAATTTGATACAGGACGGCGCCCGAATCAATCAAAATGCAAAATACATAACGATGCGTAACTTGAAGCCCATACAAGCTTTTACCAAACTAGCGAGTGCAGTTGTAATTTGTATAGGCTGCATAGTTTTTTTTGGTTGGGCAGTTAATATTGATATTTTTAAAAGCTTAGTTCCCGGCGCCGCTACAATGAAAGCAAACACAGCTATTTGTTTTGTGTTGGCAGGGGTGACGCTGTGGTTACAAGCAACGGAAACGGAAAATAATAGAATTCGTCAGTTATCACAATATTGTACTCTAATTATTTTTATCGTTGCTTTGATAACACTTAGTCAATACATCTTTGGGTGGAATTTTGGAATTGATGAATTATTATTTCGTGACTTTCCATTATCAGCAGCCACATCACACCCAGGTAGAATGGGTGTAAACACTGCGGTTAATTGGTTATTGATTAGTGGAGCACTATGGTTATACAAAACGAAAAATTCAAATAATAATAAATGTAGTCACATCTTTTTATGTCACGTCTCTACATTCATTGTCCTTTTCAGGCTTTAATTGGCTATATCTATGGAGTGAGGGTTTTCTATGAGTTCAGCGCTTATACTACTTCTATGGCAGTGCATACAGCGCTTGCTTTCTTAGTCTTATGTCTAGGAATCTTATTAAATAATCCATCTCGCGGACTTATGGCAACCGTTACTGCTGAACTTAATGGTGGTGTAACTGCGCGACGATTAATACCAACTGCTGTATTTCTGCCTATAATTTTAGGTTGGGTAGTTATTCAAGGCGAAAAGGCGAATTTTTATGATTTTGCCTTTGGTACGTCGCTGATGACTGTTTCGTTAATCGTGATATATTTATTTACGATTTGGCGAAATTCTATTTATCTGAATAAATTAGATCAAAAACATCGTGTTGCTGAAGCTGCTATACGTGAGAGTGAAGCACGCTACAGTCTGTTAGTCGAAAATGTGCCGGAGATTCTCTTTACAAATCTGCCGGATGGTTCATGTGATTACCTTAGTAACCAACTTTATAAATATACAGGATTAGCTGTCGGCGCCTTTGATGGTTTTAAATGGGTAGATGTTTTACTGCACCCAGATGATAAGCAACGAACTCTTGCGTGTTGGTTAGAGTCTGTACAAACTGGGCAACCCTTTGAAATAGAATACCGCTTTCGTGGTGCCGATAATAATTATCGTTGGTTTCGGGGTCGCAGTGTACCGATTCGTGATGAAAATGGTAATATTACTAAATGGTTCGGCGTTTGCACTGATATAGATGAACAAAAGCGTGCGGAAGACGCTTTGCGTGAAAGTGAAACGCGCTTTCGTAATATTGCCGAAAATATAGAAGATGTTTTCTGGATATCAGAACCGCGAAATCATAATTTAATTTATATTAGCCCTGCTTATGCCAAGATATGGGGACGTAGTATAGATTCTTTACATACAAATTATAATGAATGGTTAAATGGTATTCATCCTTTCGATAAGCAAAGAGTTCAAAATGCTGTTTTAGATAATTTATATCAAGGTACATATGATATAGAGTACCGGGTTGTTCAACCTGATGGCACAATTCGCTGGGTACACGATAGAGGTTTTTCAATAGATGACAGTAATAGTGGACGTTGCTGTGGTGTCGTAACAGATATTACAGATAAAAAACTCGTGCAAGAAGAATTACAAGCGCGCGAGGAAATGTTACGGCTGGCGTTAGAATTATCAAACGCTGGTGTATACGATTGGAATGCAGCAACTAATAAAATCAGGTGGTCGCCTGAATATTATAGTTTATTTGGTATTGATATAAATACTGAACCGAGTATTCAAACTTGGATAGAAAATATTCATCCTGACGATAGAGACAGAATACAAGCAGAAGTTCAAACTACGTTACAGCAAAATGGTAACTTAGATTTAGTTTACCGCATTAACCATCCTTTAGGTGAGCGCTGGATTAATGGACGCGGTAAAGCTTATTATGATGAATATGGCGAAGCTGTGCGAATAGTTGGTATTTGTTTAGATACTACTGAGCGTAAACGCGCGGAGTTAGCACTACAAGCAAGCGAACAACGCTATCGCGGTTTCATCGAGTTGGCACCTGATGCTATCTTTGTCGCAAATCAACAAGGGCAGTATACTGATGTTAATAATAAAGCGTGCGAATTACTTGGGTATACACACACTGAACTTACTAGTAAATGCATTGTTGATATTATAGCCCCTGAAGATATAGCACGTTTGGAATTAGAACGAGAACATGTAATAGCGGGTAATGCTTATACAGGAGAATGGACATTAATACGCAAAGACAATACTAAAATATTAGTAGAAATTAGCCAAAAATTAGTTGTTGAAAATCAATGGGTTGCTTTCGTGCGTGATATAACCGCGCGTAAAGTCATGGAAGACGAATTACGGCAAAGTTTGGCTATTCTCAACACCATCAACCAAACAACACCTAATTTCATCTACGTTAAAGACCGTGACGGCAAATTCTTAATGGCAAACCCTGCTACATTAGAGGGAATTGGCAAAAAAGAAACTGAAGTAATGGGTAAAACAGACCTAGACTTTCTTGCCGACCGTAATCAAGCTTTAATGATAATGGAAAATGACCGCTCAGTCATGGAAAGCAGTGAAGTTCAGGTACTCGAAGAAACAGTGCAATTTCCGAAAGGAACTTGTACATATATTTCTTCAAAGTCACCTTACTATGATCATAACGGTAATATTATTGGGATAATAGGTATTTCAATTGACATTACCGAGCGTAAGAATATGGAAACCGCATTGGCTGAAAGTGACAAACGTTTCCGCTTTTTAGCAGAAGCAATACCTCATTTAGTTTGGCAAGCTGATGCCAACGGTAAACCATTGTATTTTAACCATCAGTGGCAGGAGTATTGTGGTATTACATTAGATAATATCAACCAAACTATCGAAAACAAGTGGTCATCGATAATACCAAGCGAAGATTTAGAGAAAATTAAGCAGCACTGGTTAGAATGTAAAGCCAAAGGACATATTTACGAAGCTGAATTGAGAATTAAACGCTCCAAAGACGGTGAATATCGTTGGCACTTAGCGCGCGCTCTACCTGTTCATGATGACGCTGGAAATATTACAGCTTGGATAGGTACAAACACAGATGTCCATGACAGCAAAACATACCAAGAGCAACTGGTTGAAAGTGAAAATCGTTATCGCCAACTTGCCGAAAACGTACCTCAACTAGTTTGGGTATCTGATGCTTCGGGTAGTATTACATACTTTAATCAACGCTGGGTTAACTATACAGGATTAGAGTTAAATGTATATGGTCGTTGGGACTGGCGCCAAATAGCTCATCCTGACGACTTACCCCAAGCGATGGAAAAATGGTCAACTGCCATTAATACTGGAACCCCTATGCGCGACGTTCAATACCGTTTACGGCGCCATGATGGTACATTCCGTTATT
>NZ_JBXXZH010000222.1:0-10125 GCF_059640475.1 Calothrix sp. CBUCES-K 9914 | reverse complement strand
TGTCTCACAGCGCTTTGCCAACGCCATGGAGCAGCTGCACACGATGCGCGATTACGCAACAACAGAGCGCTGCAGGTGCTCCTAAATTTAATACTTCGCCATCAACGACCATTTCATATGGCATTCTACAAGCTTGGGCACATTCTCCTCGGTTTGCAGAACGTCCTCCCAATGCTTCGGAAGTTAAACATTGTCCTGAGTATGCTACACATAAGGCACCGTGAACAAATACTTCTAGAGGTAAAGAGGCGCCGCGATATTGCATTCGATTTTGAATTTTGCTAATTTCTGATAACGAACATTCGCGCGCGAGTACAACTAAATTACATCCTAATTCTTGGGCAAACTCTACACCAACTTCGCTGGTAATTGTCATTTGAGTCGAAGCGTGAATTGGAAAGTCCTCTGAAATATGGCGAATTAAACGACAAATACCAATATCTTGAACAATTACCGCGTCAACTCCTGCGGAGATAATTGTACGTAAATATTTCTCAGCTTCGCGTAACTCTTGGGGAAATATTAGTGTATTGAGAGTGACGTATCCTTTAACACCACGGCTGTGCAGAAACTCCATTAACTCAGGCAAGTCAGCTTCGGTAAAATTCTCCGCGCGCATTCTGGCGTTGAATTTATCTAAACCAAAGTATATTGCATCGGCGCCGTTCTCAACAGCAGCAATTGCACACTCCCAGTTACCTGCTGGCGCCAGAAGTGAGGGACGATTTAAAGTGCGCGCGTTTTGTTGGGGAAGTTGGAGTTCAGCTTGCATGGTAGTGAGGGAAGGAGAGTGACACCTTAACCATGATATCGTTTAGAGAAGGTGAAATTGTAGCATAAGCGTCTCGCCTGTGCAGTGACATATTTTTTACCACATAGACACAGAGTACACGGAGAGAAGAGAGAAAGAGAGATTGCCAACAGATTGTGAGCTGACGTAACGCATGGTTAATATTAAGTAACGCTTAGTTAGTTTGTAAGCAATAACTTATCTATTACATCCGTTGTATTTGTTGCAAACAACACCCCGGAATTAATGACATATACCAGTAAGTAATAGAAATTGGTATTACCGTGCGGAATTTAAAGGTCAGATTTTTTGGTGCCTACTCTATAATATCTCTCTGTGTCTCTGTGCCTCTGTGGTAAAAAGCATTACACTATGACACAGGCAGGGATGCCTGTGCTACAATTAGCATAAAAAATATTTAAACTATTTATTTAGTCTAAGTATTATCACAGGCAAATTGACAATCGAGCGCTAAAATAGCAAATGTAGTCAACGCGCGCAAAACCAGCTTGAGTGAAACTTCCGTAAAAGTTATACCTGGGCAGAAACTTCAGCCTTTAGAAAAAAACGGCTTAGAATTGGTATCTCGGTTGCAGTCAGGACGCGATGTAGTACTGGCAATCGATTTAACCGAAAGTGTCGGGTTGAATGATGAGGGTCGTATTCGACTGCGGCAAATTGTTGAAGATAGTTTAAAGCCTGGGGATACTGTTTATGTTGTTCCCTTCAGTACGGATATTACTACCGCAGAAGCTAGGACAGATGTAAAACCATTTGGAACTCCGATTAAATTTATCAATCAAGATAAAGAGAATATAGACAAAGTTTTAAATAAAATACCTTTTGCCTCAGACCCAAATCGTTATGGTACGGATATACAGCGCGCGGAGCTAATTATTTATCAAGGTGTTGCCCAACTTAATCAAAATCGTTTACGGCAAAATCAACCAGTTAAACCGCAATCTGTAATTTGGATTAGCGATGCACCTCTGTTGACCTCACCGGGTATTACTTCTAAGATTTGGATAGAAACTCCCGCATCGAGTCCTTTTCGGATAGCAAATTCTCCTGAAAGTCAAGAACGACAAGCTTGGATTGATGCTTTACCATTAATTAAACGCGAAAAGGCTATTAAAACTGAGGATAATAAAAAGTATAATCTTTCTGTTGTTGATATTGCCCCTACAGTACAGGAATTTTGTACTCCGGCGCCTGGTGGTGAGCAAACTTGTTTAGTAACACCTTATTTAATTAAGCAGTTACGGTTTCCTGGGTTAATACTTTTATTAGTGTTAGCAGGTTTAGTGTTTGGAATTATCAAATTTAATCGTTTGCTTCATAGATGGGAGTTAGTAGTTGATTTTAAGGCAACAGGAGACTCGGAAGACCAGGTATGCCGATTATCTAATAATAAGCGCATAGCTATTGGTGAGTACGATAGCACCTGTGAAGATTCTATAGATTGCCCAGGAGCAAAAGTAAGAGGTTATTTAGAAAGAAAAGGTGAAAAACTTTATCTGGCGCCTGCCGATGCATCTATTTATTATAACGGCAAAGAAATTACATCACGAACTGCCATATCTAAGTCTCAATTTCGGATAAATTGTCCTGATGGTAAACGAGACTATGAGATTTTTATTAAAGTTAAAAAATAAATGATTAGGAAGCAACTTATGGTTCAATCATCAGGAAATGACCTGCAATATCGTGGAATCAATCGCACTGTTTGTATAGGTTTAGGAGGTACTGGACGAGATGTATTAATGCGAATAAGACGGTTAGTAGTTGACCGCTATAACGATTTAAGTAATTTGCCAATTGTTAGTTTTGTTCATATCGACACAGATAAAGCTGCAACTCAAGTTAGTGGTATTCGTAGCGGAAGTAGTTATCGCGGTGTTGACCTTAGTTTCCGTGAAGCTGAGAAAGTCAGTGCTACCATGTCCACTAACGAAGTAACAATGTTTGTGGAAGGTTTGTCACGCCGTTCGGAATATACTCGTCACAGTCCCTACGACCATATTGGTAGATGGTTTCCTCCACAATTATTGCGAAATATTAAAGCAGTTGAAGAAGGCGCCAAAGGTATTCGACCGGTTGGTAGATTGGCTTTTTTCCATAATTATCAAAAAGTGAGAACGGCAATTGAAACCGCAGAAAGACTCACGCGCGGTCATGATTCTTTCATGCTCAAGCAAGGTTTAAGAGTTGACGCAGGACTGAATATTTTTGTTGTTGGTTCTTTGTGCGGTGGTACTGGGAGCGGTATGTTCTTAGATGTTGCTTACGCTCTTAGACATCTTTATGGCAGTGAAAGCGTTCAAATTGTTGGTTATTTTGTCGTTAGTCCTGAATTGTATGGCAACACTCCTAGTATGGGCGCCAATACTTATGCGGCGCTGAAAGAATTAAATTACTATAGTACTCCAGGTACAAAATTTGAAGCTTGCTATGATATTGATAATTTAGCAATAGTTCAAGAAAAACGTCCTCCATTTGACTATACTTATTTAGTTTCTAGCCAAACAAAAGGTGAATATCAAATATTATCGCAAGGCAAATTATGTAACGTTATTGCTTATAAAATTGCTTTAGACTTTTCTGGTGAACTGGCGCCAACTGTTAAAGGACAAAGAGACAATTTTCTGCAACACTTAATTCAATGGGATAAGCACCCACGTCCAAATGGACAAAGATATTTAACATTTGGATTAGCCGCAATTTATTTCCCTCGTGATATTATCGTTCAAATTAGTTTAACTTGGATTAATCTAGATTTAGCAAAATTCTGGTTGAATGGCAAAGGTCAGAGTCCTGAACCTCAACGTTTATTGGAAGAGTTTTTAACTAGAAATAGCTGGCAAAACGACCGCGCTAAAAGTTATGAAATAGCGAGTAAATTATCAGAATCTATCGAAGAATCTAATAAAATTTTTACTAAAACTATTACAGATTGGAAAAATAAATTAGAACAGGTAATTTCTCGGTGTCAAAATCGGGAAGAACGCAACTCGCTTCGTGGACAATTACCAAGAGAATTTAGAGAACAGTTTCGCAAAGTTCAACCGGGTGAAACTGAGAATATACGTGGCATTTGGTTGACTAAGTTACAACAAAATAGTCCTAAACTTACTCAGCAACTCACAGCAGATATTTATGAGTTTATAGCTCGCTTGCTTACTCCTAGCGAACCCAATTTTTCTATTAAGAATACTCGTAATTGGTTAGATGCTTTGCAATATGATTTGCGTAAGTATCAATCTTCATTACAAGAACAAATTTCTGAATATGCCGGAATGAAACGTTTAGAAGATATAGAAAAACAGTGGCGTGATGCTGAAGAAATAATTCAGGAGATAGAAGACAAACCTAGTATACCATTTGTAAATAATAAAAGCCACCAACTACAAGACGAAGCCAGAAAAGCTTTACGAACTGCTACTGAGAGTATTAAGCATAACTTTGAGTTAACTGTTTTGCAAGAAGTAGCAAAGATTATTGATGATTTACAACAAATACTCCAAGATATAAGTACTAAAGTTGCTGCGTTTAATAATTTAGTAGAAAATTTGACGCGCGCTTATGAAAAACAAGAAAGTGATTTCAAACAATTGAACTTTGATGAAATGAGTGGCGAGGCAATATTTGAAAACGAGGATATTGCTCGTTGCTATGAAGTTATGTTACCAGAAGATGATATCAAGAGCCAATTAGTGCTAGCGAGTGCAGCAATTATAGAACCAACTGGACAAGAAAAATCTTTGGTTTGTTTTATTGACGGACGCACCTCCTTGCAACAGCTTAAAAAAGATATTGATATCAAAGTTGATAGTTTATTTGCTCCGAAGAGTATTAATATCGTCAACTCTGTCATTAAACGCTTTATGCAAAAATATTCACAAGCAGCGCGCGCGACACGTCTAGCACAAATTATGCAGGAAGCTGAACCATTGCTGCGTTTAAACCTAAGCGACCCATATTACCGCGATGACCTAGCTAAAAGTAGTAAGTTAATTGGTTTTAAAGATACCGATGAGTCTGAAGTACAACAATTTAAAACATTGCTAGATAAAGATTTAGGAATTCCAGCAAGTGTACTTAAACCAACCCAAGCTGGGGACGAAATTTTAATAGTCAACGAGTATGCAGGGTTTCCACTCAGACTTGTAGGTTCTTTAGAAAAAATGCGGAACCCGTACCTACGCGAACAAAATTCTGCAACATCTTTTCTTCACAACGACTATCGCGCCTCTTTTCCTGATATCATTCCTCCAGACGCAATGCAAATGGAAAAATTAGAGGATATTTTTTATCCTTGCCTAGCGCTTGGTTTATTGTTAGACAGTCAGGACAATAGTAAATTAGAATTCCAATTTTATGATACGTTGCGCGATAGTTATCATATAGCTGCTTTAAGTAAAGAATGGAACCAAGCTTTAGAAGAACTTGCTAACCGTTCAGATATGACTCAAGCTTTAGAAAAACTTTTGCATGAAGAAATTGGGGTTATCGAAAAACAAGCTGAACTTTGGGATCAGGAGTATCTATTAAAATTGCGCGCGTTTATTAAGCAAGTAGATGATTTACCACAAGATAGTCCCAATTATCCTTTTCAGTCAACAGTCATTGGCAGTAATGACGCTTCCGCAAAGGAGGGTGTAATTCCACGCTTCCGTAGAAAGATAGAGACGCGATTAAAAACTTCTCAACCAGTAATTTCTGATTCTAAAAATAATTATGGACAAGTTTTTCTTCCAGAAATAGTTAATGATTCAGTTTATGATTCAACTAATACTACTAGTACTATTGATAATAGAGCAAAACGTCGGCAAGAACTGGAACTTCTACAGAAAGATTTGGCGGATGGTTTTATGACTCAAGATGAATACGAATCTGAACGCCAAAGAATATTTAAAAAATATCCCTTAATTTAATTATTTTGGATGGGCACCTACTTGATGAATACAACTACAAACATTTGAGACATTTATAATGGAAACAATACCACCATACTTAATTCTTCTTATTTTCATTTTTGTAATTTTACCATCATGTATTACTATATACTTACGCTGGCAACTTTACCAAAATCTAATTGACTTAGAAAAACAAGTAAGAAGATTAATCGACTCAAATACAGCAGGAAGTAAACCGCGAATCATAGAAAAATTAGAAACAAGATTTGAGGTAGCAAGCCGAAATTTAGAACAAGTTAATACAGGAGCATTAATAAATCAAGTTTATAGCCAAGAAAAGTTAGGGCAAATTACTTATGATCAAATTGAGTATTTATGTCGATTATTACCTAATTTACTTCTAGCATTTGGGTTATTAGGAACTTTTTTAGGTATTACAATTAATTTATCATCACTTAGCCAAACGTTGAATCAAACAAGCACTAACAGTATTAGTAACTTAGTGCAAGAATTACAACAACCATTACAAGGTATGAGTATTGCCTTTGTTACAAGCTTAACAGGGCTTTTTTTTAGTGCATTAATCACATTGATATCGTGGATTAAAAACACTAGCTTTGCTAAATATAGATTAATTAATTGCCTGGAAGATTATCTAGATAATATTTACCAACCACAATTACAAGGTGATACTCGACTCGACAAAATAGTTAATCGAATGGTTCAGCAGCAAGATGAGTTTTTAACTAACTTTGGCAAAACCGTTCGTGAAGCAGTTGAGTCATCTATGGGACATGTAGCACAGCAAATGATTGAAGGGAACCGGGAAGCAACTAAGCTGGCAAAACAAGTTTATGAACAATTTTATAATGCCGCAGGAACTATTAATTCTGCTGCTACTAGATTTGATCAAGCAATGGAAGCATTGAGTAAAAATTCTGAAGTATTTACACAAGCAGCAAAAACTTTTGAGAAAAGTGATTTTCCACAAAAATTATCAACAGCTACGACGCAGTTATCCACCACACAAGAAAAATTTACTCGTTCAGCAACAAGTCTAGCTGAAACAATGAGTATGCTACTATCTTGTATTCAAGAATTAAGCGACTTAGGTAAAGGTATTAAAACGTTGAATGAAACCTCCATTGATGTACTAACATTACATCAAAATAATCAACAGTCACTCAAAGAGATTATTCCTCAGCTTCAGCAAGGTGCAAATACTTTATCTATAACTTTAAGTAAAATAGACAAATTAGAGCAAAAAATTACAGATAAAGCAGATAGTTGGGAGAAAGTAGATACTTCTTTAGTACAGTTATTGGGAGTAGTGAGAAGTTATACAGAAGGTATTAGTTTGGGTATTGAGTCTTTAGCAGACCGTATAAATTCAACAGTTTCTCAGCAAATCAACTCTAATAATCAAAAATTAGATGCGCGTTTTACAGAAGGTATTAATAAACTCACTACAAATAATCGCACAATGTATCAAGAAGTAGTTGCAACTCAAATTCAACAATGTATCAAACAACTTCAGGAAATGAAACAATTAATTGCCCAATCTAAATAATTATGGCGAAAAAGTTACGAGAAAATGCTGACATTGAAGACTTGAATATTTGGCCTGCTTTTACAGACTTAATGTCCAATGCCTTCATGATACTATTACTATTATTGTTAATAGCTCTGACCAAATATACAATATCTAATAGCACAAATACAGGTACTCCACCAATTCTACTAATTCCAGATGAGAATTATAGATTTGACCCTGGTAGCGCGGTAGTCCCACCTGCAATGTTAGATTATATTAAAACTAAATTAGTCCCAAACATTGAAAAAACAACGAAAGATTACAATATAAATACAGTTGAAATTATTGGTCATACTGATGAACAACCTATTGGCGCCAGTACAAGTAATTTAGATAATTATTTAGAAAGAGCAGCTAATCTTAAGAGTTCAATGAGCAACTTGAAAGCAGGTTCTAACGCGGACTTAGGACTGATGCGTTCTCTCGCTGTAGTTCAAGAGCTATTAAAAATTCAACGAAGAAATAAAAGTATGGCAGGAATTAGGTTTCGCGCTTATTCCGCAGCACAATTAATTTTACCTAATGGTGACTTTGCTCCCATCCCACAACAACAGCGTCAGTCCGAAGCTAAACGGCGCCGTATCGAAATTCGCTTCACCCGTCTAGGTGAAGTCAAAGAAGTTAGGTAGGATGGGTTAAGCGACCTTACTATCAAAATATATCTTGCGACTGACTATTTTATCTTTCCTAAGTGGCAATGTTCCATTAATGGCATGATTACAACTTAGGAAGGCGGTTATTACTACCCTTTATATTTTAAGAGTTGTTACAGTTGAAAGGTAATGATTCTAAGCACTTATACGTATCTATAAGTAAATGAGGCTGCATCTAAAATAAGTTTTCTTTAAATATGTATATAAAGTTTGAAGTCTGATTTTTTAGTCGAGACGCTTCACACTTCATTGCTTTATTGTGTTGTATTTTACTCGATAAATTTAATAAGTGGGGTTTTGTTGGGTTCCGCAAAGCCTCCACCCAACCTACGATTGTTTAATAAGTTTTATTTTTGACTCATTTCTCACTTATTTAACAGTGAAAAAGCACTTTTTTACGGTAATAATATCTCTACTTAGTTTTACTATGGTTTTAGTTACATCTTCGTTACACGATAACAGCAGCGCGCGTACTATCAATCAGATGTATGTTTTTGGTGATAGTCTTTCGGATGTCGGAAATATGTATCGCGCGACGAATAGAAATTATCCTCCAAATCCACCGTATTTTCAAGGACGTTATTCTAATGGTCAGGTGTGGGTAGAGTATCTTGCCTCAAAGTTAGCACTTGATGCCAAGCTGAGTGCAAATTATGCTTATGGTGGCGCCACTACGGGAAAAATCAATAATAATGGTATTCCTGGTTTGTTAGGACAAGTTGAGAACTTTACTAAAAATCACTCAGACTCAAACGATAGCGGACTGTATGTAATTTGGGCAGGTGCTAATGACTATATATATGGTGTTGCTGATTCAACGGTTCCTATTATAAATATTACTCAAGCCGTCGAGTCCTTACTTAATGTAGGCGCCAAAAATATCTTAGTTGCGAATTTACCTGACTTGGGTAATTTACCAGCAACGAAAACTAGCGGTAGTTCTCAAAGTTTGAGTGCAGTGACAAAAGCACATAATCAGGGTTTAACTAAATCATTATCACAACTGCAACAAAACCTTGACTCAAAATCCCAAATCATCGAATTAGATATAAGTTCCCTATATCGGGATGCAATCTCTAATCCATCTAAGTACGGTTTCACAAACGTGACAAGTGCTTGCTTAAATCAGGGAGCTAGTTGTAGTAATCCTAACCAGTTTTTATTCTGGGATGGCATTCATCCAACTACTGCTGCACATCAAATTATTGCTGAAAAAGCTTTTACTGTTCTCAATAGTCAAAATTCTCAGTTACAGTTGGGTGCCGCTTAACTTTTTCGTTTGTGTTCGTAGTAAGTATGCTCTGGTACTCACTACGAGCATAAGAGCGCAAGTGCTATAACAAATGTAGAGCATTAAGATTAAACTAACTATGCCTACACCATTTCCAGGGATGGATCCATATTTGGAACAGCCGGAACTTTGGAATCAAGTTCATAATCGGCTAATAGTGGCAATTGCAGATGCACTAACACCTCAAATAGTTCCTAGTTATCACGTTTCGATTGAGGAACGAGTTTATGCAAGCGTTGATGATTCATTACTAGTCGGTGTAACGGATATAGCTGTTGCAAGTAAAAATAAACCAACGAGAGCAACAACAGCACTTAAACAAGCTGAACCCGCTAGAGTTAGAGTTCCAATGCCAGAAGAGGTTACAGAAAGGTTTTTAGAAATCAAATCTACCCGGACGGGTGAAGTTGTTACGGTTGTTGAAGTACTTTCACCGAAAAACAAACGCTCAAAAGATGGTAGACAAGCTTATGAAAATAAACGGCTTAAAGTTTTTGCTTCAAATACAAGTTTAGTAGAAATTGATTTGCTACGTGCTGGCGAACCTATGCCGATTTTTGGAGATGCTAAAGGCGATTATTATATATTAGTGAGCCGAGGATATCGCAGGCCAGATGCTGATTTATACACATTTACAGTCCGTGATGCGTTACCTGCTTTTCCTGTACCTTTGAAACAAGGTGATACAGAGCCAGTGGTAGACTTGCAGCAACTATTACATGATATCTATGACCGCGCGAGGTTTGATTTGGTTATTGATTATTCGCAACCAGCTAAACCTCCATTATCTCCGGAAGATGCGGCTTGGGCGTGGGAAATTTTAGGGAATGCGTAGGGTGCGTGAAAGCTAAGAAAAATTAGCAGCTAAAACGAAAAATAAA